>NZ_JCAYNT010000014.1:0-131350 GCF_059758095.1 Shewanella sp. MF05913 | reverse complement strand
TCACCCGTCCGCCGCTCGTCAGCAAAGTAAGCAAGCTTACTTCCTGTTACCGCTCGACTTGCATGTGTTAGGCCTGCCGCCAGCGTTCAATCTGAGCCATGATCAAACTCTTCAATTAAAGTTTTTTGAGACAAAGTCTCGGCTCAATGAATTCTGATTTCATTTTATAAACTCGGAAGAATCTATAAAACGTTTGTACATATTACTATGAACACTCATCATCGCATTGAGTTTAAATTTTTTGATTGCCTACATTCCGAAGAACAAGAAGACAATTTCGAATAACTCAATACCTGTGAATGTCCACACAGATTTCTTGTTTAGATTGTTAAAGAGCGTACTAATACCAAAAGAATCAATCTTTCGCTTAGTGGCCGTTGACGCTAGGTCCTTGGCTTGGGCTGCGTATTCTACGCTTTCCCGTCTTGGCGTCAAGTGTTTTTTCAAACTTTCTTTTCGCCTTGAACTCAGTGTTAATAACCACTTCATTCAACCCAACCCGGTGACCGCTTTCGCTGTCTGCCGTGTCAGTGGATGCGCATTATAGGCACCATGAGATTTAGTGCAACCCCTTTTTGGGCTATTTTATTGAAAAAGGGTTTAAGCGAACACTAATCAAACAAAAGCGTGTATATCCGGTTAAAAAGTCAACATAACAGCCAGTATTCATATCTAGATATGCTTTTCTTGTTGTTGTATTGCCTAGGTTTGCTGATGAAAGGTTTGCGGTTTAATTATTGATGCGCCGTCAATATGCACCTTTGATTAACTGCGGGCTTCGCGCAGTGCTACTAACCCTGCCTCCATTGCGCGGTTATTTGTATAAGCATGAGTGAGGTTTACTCCAATTGGCATCATGTTTATACACACTCAATAGTACAAAGCTGTTTATCGCGATGAGTAAAAAGCTATTTTAAGCGGGATTAACGATAATACTGCGAGAGGATGGTAAAACGTTTGAGACCCTAGGGTTTGTGACAGGCGATGAATAGCGCTTTTTGATAAGCGCTATTCATCTTAAAGATAAAACAATGTTACTGCTATGGGTAAGCTGCTATTCAGCTTTATCTTTAGTCGATGTTGATTCAATGTTGTTGATGTCGCCTTCATCTACACTGTCTCGTGGCTGCTCATCTTTATTACTGCTTACGACTGTGTCACCAAGAACATGTTCTACTTTTAACTTTTTAATGGTTTTAATCGTAATAAATGGCCCTGACAGTGCGTATAGATAAAAGCTTAAACACAAGATAATTGCAGGTTCGACTGATATCACGACAAAAATGCCCACCAGCAATAGCATCACAATAAAATTAACTTTACCTCGCCAGTCTACTTCTTTGAATGAATGATACCTAAAGTTACTCACCATCAATAACCCGGCCAATGCTGTGATAAAAGCGGCGATATAGCTAATATCGGTTGGATCGACTTCATATTTACTGCCGCTCCAGATACTTCCTGCAATTAATGCTGCAGCAGCTGGACTTGCAAGCCCTTGGAAATAGCGTTTATCAGCGACCCCCACTTGAGTGTTAAAACGAGCTAATCTTAATGCTGCACATGCACAATAGATAAATGCAGCGAGCCAACCTATTTTACCTAAATCTTGCAAAGCCCAGTTATACACGAGTATCGCAGGAGCCATACCAAAAGACACCATATCTGCCATGCTGTCGTATTCTGCACCGAAATCACTTTGTGTATTGGTGAGTCTTGCGACTCTTCCGTCGAGTCCATCACAGATCATTGCAATAAAGATTGCTATTGCTGCTAATTCAAAGTGACTATTCATGGAAGCTATCACCGCATAGAAGCCAGAAAACAGGCCTGCTGTGGTAAATAAGTTAGGTAATAAGTAAATACCTTTATTTTTTGCTGTTTGATTTGATGAATTTTGCATACACTTTAAACAATATCTTTTAGATGTTGGATTTATATTCAAGATAGCATATTTTGAATCAATCAAGCATAGCGTCAATTTAGCCTTGGGAACTCACATGGGAATTTTTCGTTTAGTTACTAGTTTAGCCGTACTCGCGTTTAGCTGTTCTTTGTACTCCGCCACTATATATACCTGGGTAGATAAAGCAGGCGTAGTACATTACAGCCAACAACCGCCAAAAGATGTCGATGCCAAGAAAATTTTCACTGAAGATATGGAACCGGCAAAAATAGGGACAAGTACACCTCAGAGAAAAACGGAACAAAAGCCTGAGGAGTCTGAACTAGCTAAGTCTGCAAAAATCATTAATGAAAAAGACAAACAACAAGCTAATGATATTTGTGAGAGTGCTAAGCACAGCTTAAATGTACTAAAAACGCACACAGATTTAAGCCAACAAAACAAAGAAACCGGTGACACTTCAAAGTTAACCGAAGAGCAAAGACAAGCAGCGATAGCTGAAAACACAGAACGAGTTAAATTGTTTTGCAAGTAACCTAAAATGTTGAACGTTAGAAAATCAAAAGGGAGCGCAAGCTCCCTTTTTTGTTTTTACTTTCTTGCATTTGATATTAGTGATTATTGCTCAAACACTAACTGACCATTAACCACATCAACGTTAATCATCTTACCTGGCAACAATTGACCGCGAAGTAATTTTTGCGCTAATGGGTTTTCGACTTCCTGCTGCAATGCACGTTTTAATGGACGCGCACCATAAACAGGATCAAAGCCCGCTTCAGCAATGAATGACAATGCGGCATCGGTTAATTGGATATCAAACTCTTTCTCCACTAAACGTTTGCGCAGTAGTTCAAGTTGAATACTGGCAATATGCTTAATATTATCTGCATCTAATGGATGGAACACCACAGACTCATCGACACGGTTTAAAAACTCAGGACGGAAGTTTTGCATTACCACTTCCATTACGCTCTGCTTCATTTCATCATAAGTGGCTCGACCAAAGCTTTCTTGAATTCTGTCGGAGCCTAAGTTAGATGTCATGATGATAACGGTGTTTTTAAAATCAACCGTACGCCCCTGTCCATCCGTTAATCGTCCGTCATCTAACACTTGAAGCAGGATGTTAAACACATCTGGATGTGCTTTTTCAACTTCATCAAGCAAAATAACCGAATACGGTTTACGACGAACAGCTTCTGTTAAGTAACCGCCCTCTTCATAACCAACATATCCGGGAGGTGCACCCACTAGGCGTGAAACGGTATGTTTTTCCATGAATTCAGACATGTCGATGCGCACTAATGCCGATTCAGTATCAAACAAAAACTTAGCTAACGATTTACATAACTCCGTTTTACCGACACCCGTTGGACCGAGGAATAAAAATGAACCTATTGGACGTTGTGGATCGGCAAGCCCTGCACGACTTCGACGAATTGCATTAGACACTGCATCGACAGCTTCATTTTGGCCGATAACACGTTCATGCAATGCGTCTTCCATGTGCAATAATTTTTCTCGCTCACCTTCAAGCATTTTTGATACCGGAATACCGGTTGCTTTTGAGAGCACTTCAGCAATTTCAACGTCAGTGACTTTATTACGCAGTAAAGTCATGTCTTGCATTTCAGCTTGTGAGGCTAAATCAAGCTGCTTTTCAAGCTCAGGGATCCGTCCATATTGCAATTCAGACATACGAGTTAAATCACCTGCACGTCGAGCAACTTCCAGATCCATTCGAGCTTGCTCAAGATCGGCTTTAATATGTTGAGTTCCAGCTAATGCCGCTTTTTCGGTATGCCAGATCTCATTCATCTCAGTAGCATTGATTTCGACTTCTTTCAACTCATGTTGCAAAAAATCTAAACGTTTGCGGCTGGCTTCATCAGACTCTTTACTGAGTGCTTGCTCTTCCAATTTAAGTTGAATCGCACGGCGTTCTAATCGGTCAAGCGCTTCGGGCTTAGAATCTATCTGCATTCTAATACTTGAAGCCGCTTCATCAATTAAGTCGATTGCTTTGTCGGGCAATTTTCTATCAGAAATATAACGATGTGACATCGTCGCTGCAGCAACAATGGCAGGATCGGTAATTTCCACATGATGATGCAACTCATAACGCTCTTTTAATCCACGTAAAATGGCAATCGTGTCTTCAACGCTAGGCTCATCGACTATCACTTTTTGAAAACGACGCTCTAGTGCGGCATCTTTCTCAATATATTGGCGGTATTCATCCAGTGTGGTTGCGCCGACACAATGTAAATCGCCACGTGCTAAAGCAGGTTTTAACATATTGCCCGCATCCATTGCGCCCTCGCCTTTACCGGCGCCGACCATGGTATGCAGTTCATCAATAAAGAGGATGACTTGACCTTCTTCTTGAGACAATTCATTTAATACCGCTTTTAAGCGCTCTTCGAACTCACCGCGATATTTAGCTCCCGCAATTAACGAGCCCATGTCTAATGATAAAACACGTTTGTTTTTAATCCCTTCAGGGACTTCACCATTCACAATACGTTGTGCTAATCCTTCAACTATCGCGGTTTTACCAACACCAGGCTCACCAATTAACACCGGATTATTTTTCGTGCGGCGTTGCAGAACTTGAATTGTGCGGCGAATTTCTTCATCACGGCCAATCACAGGGTCTAACTTTCCTTGCTCGGCTCGCTCAGTTAAATCAACGGTAAACTTTTTCAACGCTTGGCGTTGATCTTCTGCGTTAGGATCATCCACTTTTTGGCCGCCGCGCATGTCTTCAATGGTTTTTTCCATTAATTCTTTGCTCGCACCAGAATCTTTTAGCGCTTTTGACAGCGCATCGTTACCTTCTAATGCAGCTAACACAAATAGCTCTGATGAAATGTATTTGTCTTTACGTTTTTGCGCCAGCTTGTCGCACAAGTTAAGTAAGCGGATTAATCCTTGAGATAATTGAACATCTCCGCCGGTGCCATCTACCTGAGGAAAACGTTCTAATTCTTGAGTAACGGCAGAACGAAGCGCGCTAACGCGGATCCCTGCTTGCGTTAACAGTGGATGTATTGAGCCAGAATCTTGATTTAATAGCGCCATCATTAAGTGAATGGGTTCGATAAATTGGTGATCGCGCCCCAAAGCTAATGACTGGGCATCAGAAATGGCAATTTGAAACTTATTAGTCATACGATCGAGTCTCATATAACCTCCTAGGATCTGATACTTATTGAGTGGGAAATTAATTCAGAAATGAATAATCTGTTAACTTAAAGATGGGGGCAATTAATGTGATTTCAAGCTTAAAACTTAATCTAGATCAATAAATCGTTTGTTTTTTGAACTTAAACGCATTGTTAAGATTTTAGCCAAATAAACGAAGCCATACGGCCGGTTTGTTGATCGCGACGATACGAAAAATAGTTAGGGTCGTTAAAAGTACACACATTAGCATTGAATACTTGCGACACACCCATTTGCGATAAACGTAGCGTTGCAAGACCAGCCAAATCAGCAAGGTACTTATTATGGTGAAGCATAAAGTATCGCGAAGCTTGAGGGTGTTTTTGCATAAAAGCATCACGCACTTCCGCGCCAACTTCAAAAGCATCTGGTCCAATTGCGGGGCCAAGATAAGCGATTAATTCTGCCCGGGGGGAACTAAATAAGGCAACCGTTTGCTCAATCACACCAGCGCAAAGGCCGCGCCACCCAGCATGCACAGCTGCAACTTCAGTACCTTGTTTATTACATAACAACACAGGTAAACAATCTGCTGTCATGACGACACAAACATCACCCACTTTATTACTGTAACTTGCATCTGCTTTGATCGGTGAAAGACTTGTCGAATCGATTAACGATTCATTTCGTGCTCGATGCGGCATATTCACCACATCAACACCATGCACTTGGTCAAGCCACAATGGTTCGGTGGGTAACGCTAGTTGTTGGCATAACGCAGCACGATTAGCTAAAACATGTTGATGATTATCACCAACATGCAACCCTAAATTTAAACTGTCGAATGGCGGTAAACTATAACCGCCATGTCGATCTGTCATCGCAATTGCGACATTATCGGGTAAGGACCAATCGTGCTTAAGCACTATAAATACTCGATAGGATTTAACAGAGTATCTTCACGCAATGCTTTTGTTAGCTCAACCATGTCATCAGGGATCGGCGCATGCCAAGTCATGATTTCACAGGTAAATGGATGAGCAAGTTCTAAACGTACTGCATGCAGCGCCTGGCGGTTAAAGTTTTTGAGTAGATCAAAAAACTCTGCGCTGGCATTTTTAGGGGGTCTTGGACGACCGCCGTATACTGGGTCGCCAACTAAAACATGACCAATATGTGCCATGTGCACACGAATTTGGTGAGTACGACCGGTTTCAAGACGCAAACGTAAACGAGTATGAGCACGGAATTTTTCAGCAACACGGTAATGTGTCACCGAAGGACGACCACCATGAATTACCGCCATTTGTGTCCGTCTTGTCGCATGACGTTCAATGGGTTCATCTACCGTGCCACCCGCCGTCATCGTGCCAAGAACCACTGCTTCATATTCACGTACGATATCGCGCGCTTGCAATGCTGCAACCAAATGAGTTTGTGCTTCAACCGTTTTAGCCACAACCATCAAACCTGTTGTATCTTTATCTAAACGATGGACAATACCGGCTCTTGGTACATGTTCAATATCGGGGCAATGATGCAATAACGCATTCATTAATGTGCCATCGGCATTACCCGCACCAGGGTGAACAACTAAACCCGCTTGCTTATTTACAACAAGAATATGATCGTCTTCATAAATAATATTTAAGTCGATATCTTGCGCCTTAGCACGCACTTCTTCTTCAAGTGTGGCTGCAACTTCTATCAACTGAGACTCGAAAACCTTTTCCCGTGGCTTGTCGACTGTGATACCGTCAACAGTAATTGCACCAGATAGGATCCATTCCTTGATGCGTGTGCGCGAGTAGTCAGGGAACAAACCAGCTAATGCTTGGTCTAATCTCAGACCGGTTTGTGTTGCTGTTATCTCGCTTTTTAGATTAATCTCTTGTGTCATAGGAACCGTACCCCAGTTTAGGGGTCCAAAGTGAATGTGCTATCTGTTACAATCGGATGTTTTCTATTTTACCGTGAAATGGAAAAATTCTTAACAACAACTTAAAAAGAATTGAATTCAAGTATGTATAAATTTGCCCAAGGTGCCGCCCTAGTATTACTTTCACTGGCTTTAACAGCCTGTAGTAGCAGTCCAGAAGAAGATGAATTTGCAAAAAAAGCATCTCCTGATCAGCTCTATACTCAAGCAAGAACATCAATGGAATTAGGGAATTACTCTAAAGCCGTGCGTTCGCTTGAAGCGTTAGATTCTCGTTATCCGTTTGGTCCGCACAAAACTCAAGTTCAATTAGACTTGATTTATGCGTATTACAAAATGGACGACGCTGCCTCAGGAATTGCTAACATTGATCGCTTTTTACGCCTCAATCCAACGCATCCCAATATTGATTACGTGCATTATATGCGTGGTTTGACCAATATGCAGGCAGATAATTATTTATTTCACGATTTAATGAATATCGATCGTACCGATCGCGACCCTAAAAATGCTCAAGATGCATTTAAAGATTTTGATCGCTTGATTAAATCTTACCCAAACAGTAAGTATGCGGCCGATGCACAGCATCGCATGCAGTTTCTGAAAAACCGTTTAGCGCAGTATTCTATTCAGGTCGCTGAGTATTATATCAAAATGAACGCATGGAGTGCAGCTGCAGTGCGTGCGCAAAACGTAATGGAAAAATTCCCTGGTACACCCGCAACAGAACGTGCATTAGAAATTATGTCTGAAGCATATGGTGAATTAGGCCAAGAGAAGTTACAACAACACATTAAAATGGTGATGAGAACTAACTTCCCAAACAATGAAATGTTAACGAACTAATCGAAGTTAACCTTAACATTGAATACTAATAACGCTCTTAGGAGCGTTTTTTTATGTCTGTAATGACATTGCCTTTGTCATAATCTATTCAGAACATCTCGTAAAACAGTCATTTTTATTCCAATGACGATAAATGCTTCAACGAAAAATATTTGAATCGTGGAAAATTTTTTTCGTGATTAATGCCACACAATGGATAAATTAACGCCGATACGGGCAAAATACGCTCAAACGAATCAATTTTTAAGATAAATAGTAAAAACCAGTTGACTCAACAGGTCAAAACCCTTTAAATTGCGTCCGTCGCCCGAATAGCTCAGTCGGTAGAGCAGAGGATTGAAAATCCTCGTGTCCCTGGTTCGATTCCGGGTTCGGGCACCATATATACATTGGTGGCTAACGCGACTAATAAAAGATTACAAAAAAGCCTCGCATTGCGAGGCTTTTTTGTTTTTAGCGATTAATGTTATACCAGTACAACCCAATTACATTGGTTCGATATAATCCACCATCAACTGCACTGTCTGGTTACCACGAAACTCATTCACATCAAGCTTATAAACAACCCTTGCCTGCTGGATCGTTGCGTCTGGCCAAATGGCTAAATCGATATTAAACGCAATACCATCGAGCATTAAGGTGCCACATGGCGTTTCAAGCAGTAATTTTAAATGCTTCTCACCCACAATACGTTGCTGAACCACTCTGAAAACACCATCAAATAACGGCTCTTCAAATGATTGCCCCCAAGGGCCAGCATTACGCAATACAAATGCCGTATCTAAGCTCATCAACTCTACAGCTAACTCACCATCAGACAATAACTCACCGGTTAACTGCTCATAATCTAAAATATCTCGCACGGCATTATCATACGCTTGCTTAAACAGCTCAAATGCATCGGCTTTAAGCGATAAGCCTGCCGCCATAGCATGGCCACCAAACTTAATGATCATTCCAGGGTGCTGGCTATTGATGCGTTCAAGTAAATCACGCATGTGTAAGCCTTTAATTGAGCGAGCCGACCCTTTAATTTCACCTTCACCTGCATCGGCAAACGCAATCACAGGACGATGGTAGCGGTCTTTAATCCGTGATGCCAAAATACCAATCACACCTTGGTGCCAATCTTCTTGAAATATCGCAATGCCCCACGGTAAATCATCTTCATTAAGCGACACATTCTGTAAACTCTTAAGCGCCTCTTGTTGCATGCCGGTTTCCAGTTCGCGGCGCTCTTGGTTTAAGCCATCAAGCTCAGCAGCCATTCTTCTGGCTCGCATGATGTCATCACATAATAGCGTTTCCACCCCTAAGGCCATTTCATCTAAGCGCCCAGCAGCATTCAAACGGGGGCCAACAGCAAAGCCAAAGTCAGCTGCCACCATTTTTTCAGGACTGCGTTTGGCCACCTCAAGTAACGCAGTGATCCCCACACGACAACGGCCACTTCTTACCCGCTGTAAACCCGCATTCACCAATATACGGTTATTGGCATCTAGCGACACCACATCAGCAACGGTGCCCAGCGCAACTATGTCTAATAGTGTGCCTAAATTGGGCTCAGCAATATCATGTTGTTGATACCAATTGCGTTGTCGTAACTCTGCCCGCAATGCCGACATTAAATAAAAGGCCACACCGACACCAGCTATAGACTTACTGGCAAATTCACACCCTGGTTGATTAGGATTCACTATCACATCAGCATTAGGCAGTGTTTTACCCGGTAGGTGATGATCGGTTACTACCACCTGCATGCCAAGCAACTTAGCCGCAGCAACACCTTCAATGGATGAAATACCGTTATCCACAGTAATGAGCATATCTGCTGCTTTTGAATAGGCCACAGCAACAATCTCAGGACTTAGGCCGTAACCATAATCAAACCGATTAGGGATTAAATAATCGACTTTTTTAGCGCCCATCATCCTTAACGCCAACATACATACGCTAGTAGATGTTGCACCGTCGGCATCAAAGTCACCGACAATTAATATCGACTTCTCGGCCGCGATGGCATCAGCAATTAACACTGCTGCCTCAGACAAGCCTTTCATGGTTTCAGGACGAAGTAACTTCGTTAACACTAATTCGCAGTCTGCCTCTGTTACACCACGACGAGCATAAAGTTGCTTTAAAAAAGGGGGTAATGCAGAAGGTAAATGCGAATCATCAACCTGAGGACGACGGACTATTTTGTGTGACAAAGAAACAACCTTATTCGAACAATGAGTCAATCAGCTCAGTTTTAATATGATAATTAAATAATAAAATCACGGCTTAGCTTGTCTGACTCACTGACATAAATTGAATTAAAATGAATAACAAAAAGGTGAGCCTAGGCTCACCTTTAATTTTACGCAGTTAATAACGGCATGACGATAGAATTAAAGACTTGCTTCAATGGTTCGTAACAAGTCAGCAGGTGATTGATATCCTGGCACCATAGTTCCGTTTTCTAACACTAGCGCAGGAGTACCATTAATGCCAAACGACTGGCCTAACTGATACTGCTTTGTAATATCGATATCACAGCTTGCTGCTTTAACATTGCCACCATTTTTGGCTTCTGTCATCGCTTTAAGCGGATCTTTTGCACACCATACCGCTTGCATTTCATCAGCGTTTGCAGAGGGTACACCCGCACGCGGGTAAGCTAAATAACGAACGGTAATCCCTAAATCGTTATACCCTTGCATTTGGTTGTGTAACTTACGGCAATAGCCGCAATCAACGTCTGTAAATACAGTAATAACATGTTTTTCATCTTTGGCTTTGTAGACCAACATGTCTTTTTCAAATGGCTTAAGCATTTCTAAACGCGGACCGGCTAATGCAGCCTCGGTTAAGTTTTTCATGCCCTGCTCTAAGTCGTACAAATTTCCGTGAAATAGCTTAGTGCCATCTTTAGTCACATAAAGCACGCCACGGTCGGTCAACACTTGATAAAGACCATCGACAGGAGAAGATTGGATCAGCGAAACATTCACACCCAAGGTGTCGGTCAGTTTCTGCTTTAAAGCAGATTCGTTTGGTACATCAGTTGCGGGTGCAGCAGACACAATAGGTGCAATAACAATACTGACAGCGAGGGCAAATGCTTTGGTTAACTTCATGATAATTCCTAAATTACACAGGTTCAAAATGTATAGACCCGACTTCGTAAGCAAAACTTACAGATTTAATTAAATGAACGCAACAAATACTCAAAATCTTAAATGTAAGGATTTGAAACCTCACAAGCACAGCTAACCACGGGGATGATGCTGACTATGCAGTTGCTGCAATCGCACTTTAGCCACGTGAGTATAAATTTGCGTCGTTGATAAATCACTGTGACCGAGCAGTAACTGTACCACACGTAAGTCGGCACCATGATTCAATAGATGAGTAGCAAATGCATGGCGCAATGTGTGTGGCGACAAATGACACGAAATCCCAGCCCGAGAAGCATAAAGCTTAATACGATGCCAAAAGGTTTGCCGCGTCATCATTTGCCCACGCCGAGATGGGAACACCACATCAGATTGCTTCATATGTAATAATTCGCCCCGAGCAAAACGCATATATTGCTCAACTTCTGCTACCGCTAACTCTCCCAGTGGCACTAAACGCTCTTTTCCCCCTTTTCCAACCACCCTAACTAACCCTTGGCGTAAACTAATTTGCTCCATTGTTAAGCTTACCAATTCGGTTACCCGTAAACCGGTAGCATAGAGCAGTTCTAACATCGCTTTATCACGGCATTCGATTGGGTCGTCACTGTTAGGCTCTGCCAGTAAACTGTCGATTTGAGCTTCTGACAAAGAATCGGGTAATTGACGCGCTAATTTGGGAGATTTGATAAGCGCAGTAGGATCTTCACTGACCAACGCCTTAACCAACAAATAACCGTAAAATCGACGAACACTACTTAACATTCTTGCGGTGCTGCTTTTAGCAAAATTTTGTTCAAACCGTGCCGTTAAATAGTCGCGCAACAAGCCTTGGTCGACAGTTAATAAATCAACGCCTTGAGCTAACATGAAGCGCTCAACATGTTGTAAGTCAGTTCGGTATGAAGCCAAGGTATTGTCACTTAACCCTTTGGTTGACCAAAGGTCATCTAAAAATTGGTTAATTAACGGATTGGGCTGATATGCAGGTTTAACCAAAATAAAGTCTCAAACTGGGTAAAAAAAACGACGTTAGATAAAATATCATAACGTCGTCTTATTGTTTGCCTTTATTCACTTACAGTGTGAACGTTGGCCCATGGCTATCGCTAAATTTTACGCAGTGGCAGCATTGTTTTTAGGTAAAAACAAACATACTAAAGCTGTTAGTGCTGTAGGCAATAACCACGCCATGCCTTCTCTATGCAATGGCATAAAATCTAGGAAACTCATGTCCATACCGGCAGTTTGTAAGCCGTCAAATATACCAAAAAATAGCGCCACACTTAAAATAACCCGATGCGAAAACGCAGGACGGGCAAAACGTTCCGTTAAAAATGTTACCAATACGAGGGCAATCGCCACCGGGTAGATGGTCATTAATACCGGAATGCTGATACTGATTAATTGCGCCAAACCAACGTTTGCAACAGTGGCACAAATTGCGCTTAAAACGACGACTAACAGCTTATATGACAAGCTAGGCATGAGTTCATTGAAAAATTCAGAACATGCTGTCACTAAACCTACCGCGGTGGTTAAACAAGCCAAAGTCACCACAATCGACAACATTAACGAGCCGATACTGCCAAAATGATGGGTAACATAGTTTGTTAATATTTGACCGCCGTTATCAGCACCAATCGCAAAATCACCCGCTGAGGCACCAAGATAAAATAGAGATACATAAACAAAAGCCAAACCACCTGCGGCAATAAAAGCGGCTCTCACTAGGTATTTCGTTTGATCCGCCGCGTCGTTAACGCCTTTTTTACGCAGCAAATCAATAATCAACATACCAAACATCAACGATGCCAGGGTATCCATGGTGTTGTAACCTTCAATAATCCCTTTGGTGAGTGGGCTATTGATGTATTCGCCAACCGGTTGATTCACTTCAAATCCCGGTAAAATAATCACTGAACTGGCTAAACTGACTAATAACAAAATCAAAATAGGTGTCAGCACCTTACCCACGTTATCAAGTAACTTACCTGGAAATAACGACAAGACCATCACGATAGAGAAGAACACTAAGGTGTAGATAAGTTGGGCGATATTAAACTCTTTACCACCTAACATCATGAGTGCATCAGGATTGGAGATAAACGGTCTGGCACCAATTTCAAATGCAACCAAACCCGTACGCGGGGCAGCAAATGCAGGGCCAATAATGATGTAAATCGCAATTGCTAATGCTGTGGCGGCAAAGGTTGGCAATAACGCCATCACTTTACCGTTGGCTTTTGCTACGGCAATCAAACCAATCAGTGGCATACCCACCGCGGTAATCAAAAAACCGAGCATGGCAAACGACATATTCTCGCCTGCTAGCATTCCTGCGAAGGGAGGAAAAATTAAGTTACCTGCGCCTAAAAAAAACGCAAAGGTCATAAACCCTAACCCTAGCGTATCGGTAAAACTCATCTTGGTTGTTTGCACTACTCGCCTCTTTTTATTGTTATGTTTTTTAACAAACCTAATTGATTATGCCTTAATTAGCTACTCCCGAGCGGAATGCCACTCAGATTTGTAAAGTTAAAAATACACTTTTAAATAGTAAAATCTGCTTTAACAATGACCAAAAACGAGCACTAAGCCCAGTTATAGAAGCCACATCCTTGTCAAAATGGCTTAACTTAGACTTTTTACTCAATTTTATTGGTATTAAGTGGCCAAACTAATATCAAACATCGCCAGACCACACAAGCTTTGGCCGCTGAAATAATAAAAATAACCGTTTTATGCTGAATTTATGTCAACACTTGTCTACATAATAGCCAAACCATCATATTTACGTCATTTTTGTATAACATAATCTCAACCCTTAATTGTGGTAGATCATTTAACCGACGACATCACAATCCAAAGCGATTATGATCTCAGTTAACGATTTCATTAACCAATCCATTACAGCTTACCTATGTCTTTTACGTTTAAACAATTCCATATCGATGATGAACAATGTGGTATGGCAGTCAGTACTGACGCCGTTATTCTTGGCGCGTGGGCAGAACTCACCCAATCTCAGTATATTCTTGATATTGGTGCTGGCAGTGGCTTACTCAGTTTAATGGCAGCCCAGCGCAGCCCTGAGCAAACTCACATTACTGCAGTCGAGTTAGACACCGCGGCAGCTAACGCCTGTAAACATAATATTGAACAAAGTCCTTGGCCGCAGAAAGTCCAATTATTTCATGGTGCAATTCAAGACTACCAACAACAATTTGATAAAAGTATCACGCCTTTATTCGATCATATCATTTGTAATCCGCCCTATTTTGAACAAGGCACACAAGCCAAAAATAGCGCCCGTGCCGATGCAAGGCATACCAATACCTTGTCTTTTGCAGAGTTACAAAAAGCAATCAGTCAGTTGCTTGCACCTCAAGGCAATGCCAGTATTATTTTACCGCAACAAAGTTTAGCGAGTTTTATTCAGCAGCTCGATGGCCATGGTTTGTTTGTAGCAAAGCACCTTGAGATAATCAGTGCAGAAGGCAAATCGCCAAATCGTTCAATTTTGGTGATACAACATGCCTTAACAACAGAGCGACAAACATCCGAAAACACCAGCAAAACACAATATCTACAAATGGCGATACGTAATAAACAATCGGGATACAGCCAAACGATGATAGATTTATGCCGCCCATTCTACTTAAAGCTTTAGCCTGTTGATTAGGTCAGTTATAATACTCAACTATTTTTCAGCGAGACCAGCGCATGCAATTTGAAGATTTCCAGCTCGACCCTAGCTTATTAGAGTCACTCAGGGCCATGGGACATAACACCCCAACCACTATTCAACAGCAAACCATTCCATTGGCCATGGATCAGCGGGATATTTTAGCGCGTGCGCCAACCGGTACCGGTAAAACAGCCAGTTTTTTACTGCCAGCATTACAACACCTTATCGACTTCCCTCGCCGCTTTGAAGGCCAGGCGCGTATTTTGGTATTAACACCAACACGCGAATTAGCCAGTCAAATTCACCGTTATGCGAGCCATTTAGCGACGGGGCTTGATCTTAATATTGTGATTATTACGGGTGGGGTGCCGTACGGCCCACAAGAAGAAGCGCTTGAAGATAACGTTGATTTATTAATCGCCACGCCTGGTCGATTGATGGAATATCTAGACAAAGATAAGTTTGATGCGACTGAAGTTGAAATTTTAATCATCGACGAAGCAGACCGCATGCTAGATATGGGATTCTCATCAGTAGTGCAAACCATTGCGATTGAAGCCCAAGGCCGTAAGCAGAACATGTTATTTTCTGCAACCTTAGAAGGTAATGGTGTTAATCGATTTGCGCGTGAATTGTTAAACGACCCTGTCGTTGTCGATGTTGAATCACCACGCAGCGAAAAAGCTAAAGTGCACCAGTGGATTCACCTTGCTGATGATAATGCACACAAATTTGCGTTGCTTTGCCACATTTTGCGCCAAGAAAACGTTACCCGCACCATTGTATTCGTTAAAACTCGAGAAATGGTCGCCAGCCTAGAAGGCTTATTGCTTAAAGCCAATATCCCTTGTGCTTTTATGCGTGGCGACATGGAACAGAAAAAACGTTTCCAAGCGTTAGGTAAGTTTTCAAAAGGCGAAGTGAATGTGTTGCTTGCAACCGACGTTGCCGCCCGAGGCATTGATGTTGACGACATTACCCATGTTATCAACTACGATATGCCACGTTCAGCCGATGCATATGTACACCGTATTGGCCGTACAGCACGTGCTGGCGCAAAAGGAACGGCGATTTCTTTAGTTGAAGCACATGACATGCGTATTGTGTCTAAAATTGAGCGTTACATTGAACTGCCACTTAAACGCCGTGTGATTGAAGAGCTTCGCCCTAAGCATAAAGAAGCTAAAGTGCCTGGTAAGAAAAAAGCCAACGCTAAAGATGCAAAAGTGAAGTCTAAGAAGTTTAAGAAAAAGTAATTTTTCACACTAAACTCACCGAAAAAAGCGAATTATTAAGTAATTCGCTTTTTTTATACCCTAAGTAAGATATACCACAGTTAACTAGACGCAATACGGAAAAAAATGTCAAGAAGTGTTAAATTATGCACAAAAAACACCCAACCAAAGGCGTGCACATAACCCTATGATTATTAATATATAACATTATATAAAGCCGCTTAACCAAACAGTAACCCCTTCCAAAAAGTCACTTTAGGCAACCTAAACGCCAAAATCGATAAAAAACCAAACTTTGAAACATTTTATTTACATCAAACTATTTAGATAAACCTGAGACTCTGTTAATTTAGGTGTAATGAGTAATAAAAATGAATCTGAATGAACAGGTTAGCCAACGTAGTTAACTGTCTTCGGCATTATTTCAGCATGGATAAGCAATAGAAATGATAAAAATCATACTAAGAAGATTGTCACCGCTCTTTATTATCGCAGTGTTTGCTGTCGCAGCCTGGTTATTAATTAATACTAAAGAAGCGCCAGAACAAAAAGACACTCCCATCACAGTACCGATTATCGACGTGCAAACCGTCACGCCACAAACCTTATCGCTTAACTTACCTTCCTATGGCGTCGTAAACCCTAAATATAAAACTCAATTGGTCACCGAAGTTCAAGGTCGTCTGCTGAGTATTTCAGCCAATTTTGTTGCTGGCGGCGTTGTCAAAAAGGGCGAGCAACTGGCCATTATAGAGCCATCTGATTATGAAGCTGACCTCATTCAAGCAGAAGCGTCTGTCGCGCAAGCAACGGCTGCGCTAAACGAGGAAAAAGCACGTGGTGAAGTCGCTAAAGTCGAATTTAAAGATTTTGGCAATGGGCTACCACCCGAGCTTGGATTGCGTATTCCTCAATTGAAAAAAGAACAAGCAAACGTCAAATATGCGCAAGCGGCATTAGCACGCGCCCAACGTAACTTAGAACGTACCGTAATCCGCGCACCGTTTGACGGCATCATCAAAGCACGCAATGTCGACTTAGGCCAATACGTCACCTTAGGCACTAATCTAGGTGAACTATACGACACCAGCATTGCTGAAATTAGATTGCCACTCACAAACGAAGACCTCGCTTATTTGGAATCAGTCGACAATCCAGAAACCGCCGTCACTCTCACTGCGTTACTGGCTGGTAAACAAGTGACCTGGGAAGGCAATATTGTTCGCAGCGAAAACGTCATTGATGAGCAAACCCGTATGGTATACCTCGTTGCCGAAATTCATGATCCTTATCTACGTAACAACAAAACACCCGGTCAATTACCGCTTAAATACGGCAGCTTTGTGAATGCCATCATCACCGGAAAATCGGTTGATGATGTAGTCAAGCTACCACGCCATGTGATTCGTAATGGCCAAGCCGCTGTGGTGAACAAAGACAATATTATCGATATGCGCCAAGTGAATATTATCCGCTCAGATGTTGATAGCCTGTACATTAAAGGCAGCTTTACCGCCGGAGAGCGAGTATCTACCACCAGCATTAACAGCCTTAATGCTGGCCAAAGCGTAAAAGTGCTTGGTGAAGAATCAGCAAAGCCCGTAGCTGAAACTGCTACAACGGCAGGTGAATAATCATGGATACCAATAAAGGAATTATTGCCTGGTTTGCCCGCAATAGTGTGGCGGCTAATTTATTGATGGCCGCGTTACTCATAGGCGGTTTATTCAGTGCTGTGATTATTAACAAAGAAGTGTTTCCAACGTTTGAGCTTAATCTCATCAATATCAATGTGGCCTACCCTGGTGCTGCGCCACAAGAAATTGAAGAAGGGATTAACATAAAAATCGAAGAAGCGATTCAAGACATTAGTGGCATTAAAAAGGTCACATCCGTCGCCAGTGACAGTGTTGGTTCAGTGACCATTGAAGTGGAGGATGGTTACGATGTGCAACAAGTGCTTGATGAAGCGAAACTTCGGGTCGATGCAATTGCCACCTTCCCCGACAACATTGAAAAACCCAATATTTACCAAATAAAGCCTGAAAACAATGTTATCTGGGTGTCGGTCTATGGCGACATGACGCTGCATGACATGAAAGAAATGGCCAAAGCAATCCGTGATGACATTACGGATTTACCCGCTGTAACCCGCGCTAAAGTGACGGGTGTACGTGACTACGAAATCGGCATTGAACTGTCAGAAGACAAACTGCGCGAGTACGGCATCACTTTTACGCAAGTGGCTTTAGCGGTTCAAAACTCGTCTATTGATTTACCCGGTGGTTCTATTCGCGCTCAAGATGGCGATATTTTGTTGCGCACTAAAGGTCAGGCCTATACCGCAGATGACTTTGCCCAAATAGTAGTAGAAACACGAGCAGACGGTAGCCGTATTATGCTGCCACAAGTTGCGACGATAAATGACGACTTCGAAGAGCGTTTAGAATACACCCGCTTTAACGGCAAACCTGCCGCGGTGATTGAAATCACCAGTATTGACGATCAAAATGCATTAGATATTTCGTCACAAGTAAAAGCGTATGTGGCAGAACGTAAAAAAACTTTACCCAGCAATATTGAGCTTGATACCTGGGGAGATTTAACCCACTACTTGCAAGGCCGTTTAAACATGATGCTGTCGAACATGTTTTATGGCGCCTTGTTGGTGTTTATTATTTTGGCGTTATTCTTAGATCTCAAACTGGCCTTTTGGGTCATGATGGGATTGCCAGTGTGCTTTTTAGGCACCCTGTTATTAATGCCACTTGAACCATTTAATATGTCGATTAATATGCTGACATTGTTTGCCTTTATTCTGGTATTGGGGATAGTTGTCGACGATGCCATTGTCATCGGCGAAAGTGCCTACACCGAGTTAGAGGAAAACGGTCACTCGTTGGATAATGTCGTAAAAGGGGTGCAAAAAGTAGCCATGCCAGCCACGTTTGGGGTATTGACCACCATTGCAGCTTTTATCCCAATGATCATGGTGTCAGGCCCCATGGGCATCATTTGGAAATCCATCGGTATGGTGGTGATTTTGTGTCTAGCTTTTTCATTGGTTGAATCAAAACTGATTTTACCGGCGCATTTAGCCAATATGAAAATTAATAAACGCAAAGCCCCCACAAATGTGTTCTCACGCGTTAAATTTGCCATCAACGAATGGCTACAACATTTTATTCATCACACTTATCGCCACTTTTTAGAGCGCTGCATTGGCCGCCGTTATAGTGTGGTTGCCGTGTTTATTGGCGTGCTTATTATATCGATAGCCCTTGTACAAAGCGGTAAGGTTCGTTGGGTATTTTTCCCCGATATTCCATCGGACTTCATTCAAGTACAGCTTGAAATGGAAGAAGGCAGCTCAGAGCAAAACACCCTAAAAGTGCTGCAACAAGTTGAAGATGCGTTATACAAAATGAACGCAAAACTTGAAGATGAATACGGCTACGCCATGGTGAAACACAGCTATATCGAGCTTAGCTCGCGCAGCAGTGCCTTTGTGTTTACAGAGCTCACAAAAGCTGAAGATCGCGACGTTGATGGCGTTGCCATAGCAGAAGAATGGCGTAAACAGCTACCTGAGTTACTGTCGGTTAAAAAGTTGAACATCAACGCCAGCACCAACGATGCCGGCGGTGATTTATCATTCCGATTAACATCAAGTGATTTAGACCAGTTATCAGAAGCAGCCAAAGTGCTAAAAGCCAAACTCGCCACCTATGAAGGCGTGTACGACATTACCGATAACTTCTCTTCAGGCTCGCATGAAATACGCTTAAACATCCGCCCTGAAGCTGAAGCTCAAGGGCTGACGCTGTCAGACTTAGCACGCCAGGTACGTTACGGTTTTTATGGCTATGAAGCTCAACGTATTTTGCGTAATAAAGAAGAAGTGAAAGTCATGGTGCGCTACCCATTAGAGCAACGTCGTACCGTGGGCGATCTTGAAAACATGTTGATACGCACCCCATCAGGTGCTGCGGTACCGTTTTCAACCGTAGCCGAGATTGAGTTAGGAGAATCATACGCGTCAATTACACGTGTAGATGGTCGCCGCGCTATCACCATTACGGCTAATGTAAATAAAAACAACGTTGAACCTTCAAAAGTGGTCGCTGAAATTCAGGAAGATTTTTTACCTGAACTCACCGCTCGCTTTCCTAAAGTGGCTTCGGCATTAGATGGCGGCAGCCTGGATGAGCAAAATGCCATGTTGGGCTTAGCACAAGGCTTTTTCTTTGCCATGTTTACCATTTATGCCCTAATGGCCATTCCGCTTAAGTCGTATACCCAACCATTAATCATTATGTCGGTAATTCCGTTTGGTATGATTGGTGCTTTATTTGGCCACTATATGCTTGGATTATCCATGAGTGTATTGAGCTTGTGTGGCATCGTGGCACTGGCAGGGGTCGTGGTAAACGACTCGTTAATTTTAGTCGATTTTGTTAACCGCGCTCGCGAAGAAGGTAAGTCGTTATTGCAATCGGCTATCGACTCAGGTTGTTATCGCTTTAGGGCGATTATTTTAACCTCGCTGACCACGTTTGTTGGCTTAGTACCGATTATTATGGAAAAGAGCTTACAGGCTAAAATTGTTATCCCAATGGCAACCTCACTGGCGTTTGGTATTTTATTCTCGACATTAGTGACGTTAATATTAGTGCCAATTTTGTACATCATTCTTGATGACATAAAACGCACATGGCGACGCTTTTTTAATTGGTGGTGGCAACCTAAAGCGCCTACTGAACCTCTTGGCCTTGATGAGCAACCTTAAGCACCGCCCGCAGTTAAGTTAATAGAGCCTACGCCAAGCTTAGGCTACAAAAAAGAGCGAATGTCATCACATTCGCTCTTTTTATTTCAATATTTTATTGCAACAGATTGCCATAAGTGCGAGCTAAGCAACAAAGCACCAGCATAGAGTTAGCTACAATAATGCGATGTTATTCTTGTCATGTTAACCATTATGACCACCACAACCCCCACCTTAGTTTATGATATCGGCAACAACCGTTATCTTAATATCACCGCCAGATGTACCTTAAGATGCCAGTTCTGCCCTAAACACAATGGATCTAAACAAATTCATGAATATGATTTGTCATTAAGTAAACGGATCACTGCAGACGATATTATTCCATTGCTTGGGGATGTAAAAAAAGTTGATGAATATGTGTTTTGTGGTTTTGGTGAGCCTACGCTGAACCTAGAGTGTTTATTGCAGGTTGCTCATGCCATTAAGGCGCAAGGCGGCCGCGTGAGATTAAACACCGACGGGTTAGGTAATCACTTTCATCGACGTAATATTTTGCCAGAACTGAGCCAATGCGTTGACAGTTTATCGATTTCACTCAATGCCGATACCCCACAAAGCTATGAGCAACATTGTCAGCCAAAGCTTGCGGGGTCTTATCAAGCACTGCTTGAATTTATTCAACAAGCTCCGCAGTTTATTCCAGAAGTTCAAGTGAGTGCTATTAACGGTCTAGCGAATGTCGACATAACACGTTGCCGCGCCATTGCTGAACAAAATGGCGCTATATTTAAGCAACGAGAATTAGATAAACTGGGTTAACTGTGGATAAATAATTATCCACATCTAGGCGTTTTGCCTGCGCGAGCTTCATGCTAGTATTGCCATTCAGTGAAGGCTAAAAAAGTGGCGCAATGTTTAAACGTACAGCAGTGAGTTCTCCTAACTCGTTATTAATCTCATCACAAGCAGCACGTTGGTCTCAACAACATATTCTGTCTCTGTTAAGTCAATTGCTTATACTGTTAATTACAGTGTTTATTGCCACCCATATGGTCGTTAATCTTGGCGAACGTCGCTTGCAAGAAGACTGGGCAGATCAGCGCTACAGCGAATTACAAACTGTCGCATCACTGGCATCAGACAAAGCCGCATTTTTGCAGTTTAGAACCCAAACATTTGCCAAAGCAGAATTACTGCGCCAATACCTGCAAAACCCCTCCAAAACTCAGCAGCAAAGAGTCACCAAAAGCTGGGACTCTTTGACACAAAATATTCCAGAGTTATTGGGCCTAGCCTTGTTTTCTCCAGAAGGTAAATTACGCTTCTCAACCACTGACAGTTTCGACAATATGCAGATCCCCGCAGCATTACTGGGCTCGGGACGTAATATGGGCGGCAGCGATATTTATACATCGCCAATGTCGTTCACACCAATTGACGGCATACTTGAGCCTTACTTCTATCAATTGTCGTGGATAGAGAATCCAGATCAAAGTATTAAAGGCTACTTAGTTACCTACAACTCAATCACCAAGTTGCTTGAGTCAATTAAGCCGGCCTTTTTTAATCATAATTCGCCATTATTGTTGCTCGACACTCAAGGCTTTTTATACGCAGGCGCTAACCAACCAGAGCCACTCACTAATATGCCCGATAATTTAGGCTCGAGTTTAAAACAAACTTACCCTGACTTATGGAAAGACATGGCCATGAATAACTTTGGCCAGTTCTATAGTACAAATGCGACTTTTGTTTATTTGAAGGTAGAGCTGACCAGCCAATATGAAACCAAAAGAGAGTATTTTTTACTGTCTTATATTCGCCACGATGATATTGCAGCGCGCTACCTTGAGTGGCGAATGGTGATCCTTATTGCTGGGGTACTCATCGCATTATTGGCATCGGCTTTAATCGTATTACGCCACTTATTCGTACTTGAACGACGCGCTAAACACAACAGTTTGCAACTCAGCCATGGCCTATTTAACAGCGAAATAAGCTGCTTGATTATTAATGATAACGGCCGCATAGGCAGTGCCAACCCTAAAGCATCAAAAGCACTCGGCTTATCGATTGAAACCTTAATCGATCGCAGCTTTCAACGAGTATTAAACCTCGATGATGAGCGCGTTAAACAAATCAAAGAAGCTTTAGCGCATCACCAACAGTGGCGCGGCGAAATCAGCATACAAAATACCAATAGCAGCACTTTGCAAACCCACATACGCAGTGAAGTATGCCCGCACAGTAAAGAACATTATTGGTTGGTCACATTTGACGACATCACCATTCTTTACGACAGCCAGCGTCAAGCTTACTTATATCAATTACTCAGTGATAGTGCCGTCGCAACCGCGTTAACGGATGCCAATGGCAAACTGATAAAGTGCAACAGTAAGTTTGATCATTTAATGTCGTTAAATGGGGAAACCAATATTGCCATCACTGAGCTATTGGGTAATGAACTTAACAATCAATGGCAAAATATTTGTGCGCAAATCAGCTTACAAGGCGAATGGACAGCGCAAATCATGCCTTTTACTAAAAGTCGCTACAGCCAATGCTTAAAAACCACTTTAGCGGGTCAGTTAGCTTATGACGGAGATATTGAGTACCTGATTTGTACGTTCGAAGAAACGGTACCAACAGTCGCGGTTAATAACAGCAGCAACGTATTTGGTCATCGCAGCGCGATTGTGTTACGACTGAATGAGCTTGAAAATCACTTTAATAATCTCAGTGAGCAAACTAAAGTGGAGTCGAGCTTAATGGTGATGGAGATTAACCCAGAAGGTATTTTCAGCCATATGGGTAATATGAGCCAATTAGAAAAGCGCCAAAAAGACATTGAGTTACAACTCTTAATAGAGCTGCCATTAAACTATCAAATATCGCAATGGCAGCTAGGCAAATTAGTCATTTTATTGCCCGACACGGATGCGACTAGTGCCTATCAATATGCGTTAAATGTTATGCAATGTTTAACTGAAAATAATCTTTGTGAAGGCATCAACATGGGAATTGCAGGTTACGTATCACCACAAACGCTAGAGCAATATTTGGCTAATGCTGAAATTGCACTTAAGCGTGCTAAACAGTCAGTTGATCAAAATATCTGCCAAGCATTTACCCGCCCAGCTCATACTGACCATCTTAACTAACGGTTAGCTCAATGAATGTTTAGTGGAATAACGACAACCCTGATTCAAGCGGTACTTGGATCAGGGTTGTTTTATTTAAGGCTCTACTTGATGATGGTCCACAACTTGAGTGTCTTCATTTAAACTGCTTTCTGACTCCAACGTAAAGGGCTGAACGTTATCAGGCAGCTTGCTTTCGGTAATTTCAACAATACTTGAACGATTCATCGTGACTTTAAAGCGCGCATATTCAGGCTGTTGCTTGCCATCACGTAACACCGCAACCAGATTTACCTGGTAACGACGCTCAACAGATTCATTACTGATATTACCGTCGGACTCTTTATAAATTTTAGCTTTACCACGCTCTAAATGACGCGCAAATGGCACTAAGCTGAAGTTCACTTGCTCCTGGATTTGCGAATACCCCGCCTCAAACGGTTTATTGGCCACTTTTGTGGCAATACGATAATGCAACACGGTCGAGTCGACTTTGTTTTGGCTATGACGTTGTTTCATAATCTCAGACACAGTGTCGGGGATGTCTTGCGAACGCATAAACTCAAGCCAGACTAGCTGTTTTGCGACAATCGCCTGAGTGGTGGTATCACGTAAAATACGGCTCCAACGCGGGCGTCCTCGTTGTATAAAGCGCCACATCGCATTACGAAAGTCTTCTTTAAAGATTTCCCTGAAACCGTAAATAACCGCAAGCGTAAGTAATAATGTTAACGTTAGGCCATTAAAAAAGCCTTGAGCTTTAATAATTAACGCCGAAACGACTAACATCACTAACCCGGTGGCAAGACCTGTGACAAACTTTTTAAGCCCCACGCCCAGAGGTTTTAGCTCTTCTTTTAATACTACGCCTTGTTGGATCAAACGGCGCAGCAGCAGCATTTTATTCGAAATCCGATTAGCATCTAGCTGAGTTTGCATCGAATTGTATTTGCACACCATTTCACGGTAATGATTTTCACTGCGGCATAAATTCAATACTTTCTCTTTCACGTCGCTAAAATCTGAGCTGCGCGGCGAATACGCTAACGTTTTAAGTAATTGTTGCTCACAAAACCATGAAAGATAATTATCGGCATGTTCAAAATACGATTTCCATTTTGGATCGCTAGGTTCATTTCGACGAAACTTTTTAAGGAGCTGGATCACGACATCGCACAGCTCATCGAGTGCCATATAAAATTCACTGGCATCACTTTTTTGCCGCAGTTCTTTGCCGTCGGTTTCAATGGCGACCGCAAATTGATAAGCAAATAGATTAAGGTATAAACGAAATTCCTCTAAGGTGCGCTTATTTAAACTGATAAAACGCGATTGAACCAACGGCAGGTGTAAGCCTTTAGAATAATAGGAGCGACGCCCAAGAATACCACTGTGATAGTATTCCTCTTCGTCTAGTGTGTGTGAGCCAATACCCATCTCATTAGGCAAATAAAAGTACAAATCAAAGGTACGCTGATCCCCTGGTGCCATTTGATGACTAAATTTGATTGATAATGCTTCTTCTTGTTTTACTTTAACTTTTGCCACAGTTTTTGATTACTTACCGTTTAAATTATTCCCTATGTTATGGATAGTAACCTAATAGGTAATTTATTCAATGTTACTGATGTAGATCTGCAGACGCTATCTGACAAGACCATAAACTGTTGCTTGGAATAAACTTCACTGTGGCGCGAGAATGCTCATTATCGATATTGAGTATTTGTACCTTAAGCGGTAAAGACTCAAAAAGCTGTAATCTATCCCTTGATAATGAAAGCTCATTGATGAGATAGGAATACAAGATACTCTCGTCTTGCCATTGTCGTGATTTTATCTGTAACGTTAACTGATAACTTAGCGAACTTAAATCAACCTCATTCACCTCGCCTGTTAATACGGTAAATTCGGCCACCGTAGTGTTAGAACCTAGTTGATAATGCAATGAGACTTGTTGATGTTCAATGTCAAAGTTCAGCGTTAAATCAGTGGGTGCATCCGATTTAAGGGATTGAGCATTAGATAAATATCCATCCGCATGGCAGGCCAAGCGCCATAGATGATGTGGGGTTACCCATTTTTCAAGTGCACTGGCGCCGCTCAACACGAGTAACAAAATACTCAATATCAACGTCAACTTACCGCGTTTTGATTGTACAAAACGACGTGTTTTTCTGCGCCATCGGCGCGTGCGCACTGATAACCTAACCACAAATATGCACCTCGTGAAGCCATTGCTGGGTAATAAATGGCAAGTGCATATTTTCTACCCTAACTTTCACATTTTTAAAGCGCCTTATCGGCTCATTAGATTGGGTTAGCATGAAACTCACATAGTGACGATCAGCAGAAATAGCCGCACTAATCGAATCCCATCGCACATCGTGACATAAACGTAATTGTGTGGATAAACACTCGGCATGCAAAATAGCATCTTGCGGGTGTTTCCCATCAAATACCGACAGCTGAACCACTTTGCCATTAGGCGTTACAACCTGTCGCAGCACATCGGCTTTGGCAAGCAAGGGGGGAGTAATATGTGACCAGAGAAAAAACAGTAACGCTAACAGTGCACCAATAATGACGCCATATTGGCCCAACGATAACAAGCGATTTGGTAAATCGAAAATTCGGGGATGTTTAACGTGAGTCATGGGGTATAAAATCACCCCTTGTTCTGGAATATATTCGATTAAGTCATTGTGACTGTTACACAAATAATCGATGGTATGGTAAATAATACTAACGAGCTCAGTGTGGCTGAGTTGATGGGCAATTTCACCTGAAATCACCACTGCTTCTAGCATACTCAAAGGCACAACTTGGCCCCGATGCTGAACTAATTGAGTTAATACCCAATATTCATTATCGTTTAATTGCCACTGAGTCGAATTTGTTTGATCAACCAACAAACGTCGCTCATTATCAAACCAACAACATCCTATTTGCATCGTCCTTTCTCAGCGTCGCTACTGATAAAAAAAGTATACTCCTAAAGCAATAGACTTATGGGCAAATGGGCCTAAATCAGTAGATAAAAGTCCGGCTCCGTGAACCTAGACTCGAATATGATTGTTTTTTGAGCCAGATATCATTGCATGATTACAAATATAGCGAACGCTAATACGCTGAGTTTTTTGCTAAAAACAAGCCATAAAAAAAGCTGGCTAAGCCAGCTTTTTAAGCGTTAACACATTGAATTAAAATGCGTAAAGCAATGTCATGTTGGTTTCAGTATCTGTGCTTTCTTTGCCATCAAGTGGGTCACTGTTGTAACGCACAATCACTGCAAATTTCATCGCTAATGCACCCACGATGTTTGCCGTAAGTGAGGTTTCAGAACGGGCATCTAATTTTTCACCCCAGTCGGCAACAAACTTCTGTTGAAACTTAGACGATTCGCCAAGCTTAGTTTGAAAGTCAACCACGGCGTGAAGAACCACGCTGTCATCACTATCATAACCTTCTGAAACAGCGAGCTCATCATCAAGCTGCTGATAAATATAACCAGGACCCGCTTCTGCTTTTAATGACATTCTTTCGGTGTCAATAAAACGATAACCGTAACCCGCTGAGGTTGTAGAGGTAAAGTCGTAACCGGTGAAAGGGTCTACTTCGTAGTTAGTGTTAGCAAACAAGTAGCTAAGGTCATCAATTTGATAGTCGCCCTGTACACCAAAGAAGTAGCGTTTAGCCGTAACTTCGTCAGTGTCTTCCTTGTATAAACCTTCGGCGACATATTGGTTTTCCCAATTACCTAATTCTTGCTTTAAGGCTAAACGCGCTTTAAAAGAAGAGGTATCGGTGTTACCCGTGGTTAACGTAGCGCCCAATTCAGCTTCGCCTGCAAGAGTCGCATCGCCTTCAACAAACTCACTTCCAGCATGTGCTGCAAATGGCATGGCCAGTGTAATAGCTGCAGTTAGTAGCAGTTTCTTCATGTCATTCCGTCCTTTAATTACGATTTACAAAAACGTTTGGATGGCTATCTTGTCCAAATTTGTTCGCATATTAACACTTTAACCACTGGATTGAAAAAATAGTGACCAAAATCAATATTAACTTGCTTACATGAACCCAAGATTTGATCCTAAAAAATAAATACGAAATATGAGTACGAAACGATCTGCTTAACTCAATAATATTTAAAGTGAGGTAACCATATTTAGGCGATTAAACTTTTTGTTTGCCAACGTCCACTGCGCCAGCGCCACAACATCGCCAACCCTCTCACCCATTCATCTAACGCTAAAGCAGCCCAAATGCCTAACAAACCAAACTCATAATGAATGCCGAGCAAATATGCGCCAGGTACAGCAATGCACCACATCGAAAATAAGCCCATAAAGAACGGGAACTTAGCATCTCCGCTCGCTCGTAATGCATTAATCACAATAAGATTAAATGTTCGCCCCGGTTCCATCACCAACGTGAGTATAAATAATTGGCCAACAAGCAAAGCGATGTCAGCTTCATCGGTAAATAAGCTCACAAGATTTGGGCCCCATATCGCCACAAATAATGCCACTATCGTGGTAACAATTAAGCCTAACTTTAATGCGCGATACATTTGGTGTTCTGCGGCTTTAAGCTTTTTCGCACCCACCATATGACCAATAATGATTTCGTTACCGATACCAATCGATAATCCAAACAGCAAAATGAACATACAGATCTGAAAATATAACGACTGTGCTGCCAGCGCTTTATCACCCATTAACCCCACAAATGAGGTGACCACCATAAATTGCAGCATCCATGACACGTTTTCACCCGCCGCAGGTAAGCCAATATGGAACACTTTTTTAAGCATCTTCGTTTCTGGGCGCAATATACTCGGAATATGTAATTTAATGCCAGTGTAGCGCACAAACAGCACCGCCATAATAGTCATGCCTACGAGTCGACCTGCAACCGTACTAATAGCCACCCCAGCAACACCCATTTGCGGTATGCCAAACCAGCCGTAAAGCAGTAATAAATTACCCACAAAAGTAATCACGTTCATCGACAACGTAACCCACATGGCTTGTTGAGTAAATCCATGGGCACGCATGCCTGCGGCTAAACACATTGCCATGGCTTCGGGAATAAGACACAAGCCGACAATTTGCAGATACAACTCTCCATCTGCCATTAATTCTGCGGGCAGGTTCATTAAATTCAACATCATAGTGGAGCCGGTTAAAATACCCACGGCAGCCACTAATCCCACTAAAAAGTTAAAGCCAATAGATGAGTACACCACAGCACTGGCCGCGGATTTATTTTGTGAGCCCAAATATTGGGTAATCACCACACTCGCGCCAATACTGACGAAACTAAATAACGTAATCGCCAGTTCAAACACCATATTACCGACCGATAAAGCGGCTACACCTTGGTATGACACATGGCTGATCATAAACGTGTTAATTGCTGCGGTTAAAAAATGCAGCGCAAAATCCACAAATAGTGGCCAAGTCAATGAAAATAATGATAAAGGCTTGTCTGAATTTGAATGCATTAGGTATTCTACTGTGAAATTGAAATTGCGATCTAGATAGGGTTATATCAATAAAACATGACATTTTAAGGGCGCAAATCATGCGTGATGACGTATAAAAAAACAACATTTTTCGTAATTTATTTACAAAAAAATGGCCCACTGAATTCAGTGGGCCATTAAATAACAATATTCGCTAACTTGGTTTACATGATTTTTGGATCAAGTTCACCAGATTGATACGCTTTATACATAGCTTGCAAAGACTTAGGCTTAATTTTAGACGCCATACCCGCACAGCCAAACGCTTCGTAACGAGTAGTACAAATGTCTGCCATTGCTTCCATCGATGCTTTTAAGAATTTACGTGGATCAAATTCAGCAGGATGTTCAGCTAAGAACTTACGAATAGCACCTGTTGACGCTAAGCGTAAATCAGTATCGATGTTCACTTTACGCACACCGTGCTTGATACCTTCGACGATTTCTTCTAATGGTACGCCATAAGTTTCTGGAATTTCACCACCGTATTGGTTAATGATCTGCAACCACTCTTGCGGTACCGATGAAGAACCGTGCATAACCAAATGAGTGTTTGGAATACGTGCGTGAATTTCTTTAATACGGTCAATACGCAGCACATCACCGGTAGGCTTACGGCTAAACTTGTAAGCACCATGGCTAGTACCAATTGCAATCGCTAATGCATCTACATGAGTGTCTGCAACAAAACGTGCCGCTTCTTCTGGTGTTGTAAGCATTTGATCCATGCTTAAAATACCTGATGCGCCAACGCCATCTTCTTCGCCTGCCTGGCCAGTTTCTAAACTGCCTAAACAACCGATTTCACCTTCAACAGACACACCACACGCATGTGCAAATGCAACCGTACGACGAGTCACATCAACGTTATAGTCATATGACGCAGGTGTTTTACCATCCGCCATTAACGAGCCGTCCATCATTACAGATGACATGCCTAACTGAATTGAACGCTGACAAATATCAGGATCAGTGCCGTGGTCTTGATGGATACAAACCGGAATATCAGGGTATTGCTCAAGAGCCGCAGCCATAAGGTATTTTAAGAACTGTGGGCGAGCATATTTACGCGCACCAGCAGATGCCTGCACAATGACAGGGCTGTCTGTTGCTTCAGCCGCTTGCATAATGGCACGCATTTGTTCAAGGTTGTTTACGTTAAATGCAGGGACGCCATAACCATGCTCTGCAGCATGATCAAGCAGTTGTCGTAGAGAGATAAGAGCCATTTTGTTCTCCATTAATAGGGTGATTACTCACCTAGGTCGCTATCGTTTGGACGGATTTTTAACTCTGCCACCACCGACATCCTGTCGATGATGACAAAGCATTTTTTATAATAATTATTATTAGGTATTACAACACAAATGCTGAATACGTGAACTTAAGCGCCACGCTTTTCAAGCATTGCTACAGCAGGTAATTCTTTGCCTTCTAAAAACTCAAGGAAAGCACCACCACCAGTAGAGATGTAAGACACTTTGTCAGCAATATTATATTTATCTACGGCTGCGAGCGTGTCGCCACCGCCGGCAATAGAAAATGCTTTCGAATTGGCAATTGCTTGCGCAATGCGTTTAGTGCCTTCACCAAATTGATCAAACTCGAATACGCCCACAGGGCCATTCCAGACTATCGTACCGGCTTGTTCAATTATTTTTGCCAGTGCTTCTGCGCTATCAGGACCGATATCAAAAATCATATCGCCATCAGTGACATCAGCGACTGATTTAAGTGTAGCCGAGGCCGTTGGGCTAAACTCACTGGCCACAACCACATCTGTTGGTACCGGAATATCACCACCACGGCTTCTCGCATTTGCCACAAGGCGCTTAGCTTCTTCAACCAAGTCTGCCTCATATAATGACTTACCGACTTTATAACCTGCAGCAGCAATAAAGGTATTAGCAATACCGCCACCCACAACAAGCTGATCAACTTTAGTCGACAGGCTTTCAAGTACCGTTAACTTAGTTGATACTTTTGAGCCACCCACAATGGCCACCATTGGGCGAGCAGGATTATCAAGCGCTTTGCCTAATGCATCTAATTCTTGTGACAATAGTGGGCCAGCACAAGCAACAGGAGCATAAACACCTACACCGTGGGTAGATGCTTGAGCGCGGTGAGCGGTACCAAAGGCATCCATGACATAAACATCACATAAAGCCGCCATTTTTTTAGACAGGGCTTCATCGTTTTTGCCTTCGCCTACGTTAAAACGAACATTTTCAAAAACAACAACTTCGCCAACATTCACATCAACGCCATCAAGATAATCACTCACTAAGCGCACTGGGCAATCAAGCGCTTTAGCTAAGTAATCGACTACCGGCTGCATTGAATATTCTGCATTATACTCACCTTCAGTTGGGCGACCTAAATGCGACATCACCATGACGGCGGCGCCTTTTTTCAGTGCGAGTTGAATGGTTGGTAATGATGCACGTAAACGCGCATCACTGGTCACAACGCCATCACTGACAGGTACGTTTAAATCTTCACGAATAAGCACACGCTTATTTTGCAGATCTAAATCTGTCATATTAATAATTGCCATAATTAGCATTTCCTTTTTAAGTTAAAAACAAATCTTGTATTGAGTTAGATGACGACTAGGTTTACAAATCCTAATGCTCATCTCTCAAGTAACCGGCTTAGCGCCTATTACTAAAATATTTGACCTTATTGGTCGGGTTGCTTTGCTTGGATCATCGCTAAGCTCGTATCGAGCATGCGGTTCGCAAAGCCCCACTCGTTATCGCACCATAAAAGTAATTTGACTAAATGCCCAGCGCTTACACGTGTTTGGGTACCATCAACAATACTTGAGCGTGGATCGTGGTTAAAGTCGCACGACACCAACGGCTCGTCAGTATAACCTAAAATACCATTAAAACTGCCGTTTGACGCACGTTGCAGCACACTGTTAATTTGCTCAATATTGACTTTTTTCTCTAACGTGACTGACAGGTCGATCGCGGTCACATTGATGGTTGGCACTCGAACAGATATGGCCTCAAACTTATCTTTCATGTGCGGCAAAATACGTTCAATGCCTCGCGCTAATTTTGTGTCTACCGGAATAATAGATTGGCCCGCTGCGCGCGTTCGACGTAAATCATCATGATAGGCGTCAATCACTTGTTGGTCGTTCATTGCTGAGTGAATGGTAGTAATGGCACCACTTTTGACTTCAAAATGCCTGTCTAACACATCAATAACCGGCACAATACAATTGGTTGTACATGACGCATTAGAAATAATGGTGTGCTCAGGGCGCAATAAATCATGATTAACACCGTATACGATGGTGCCATCAACATCGGCTGACGATGGGTGACTAATCAACACTTGTTTGGCGCCCGCATGAATATGCGCTTCGCACGCTTGGCGTTCAATTAAACTGCCTGTCGCTTCATACACAATATCGATATCGAGCTCTGCCCAGGGCAATAAATTGGCATCTGCTTGATTGAGTAATTGAATGCTGTCATCGCCAATCAGTAACTTATCGCCATCGAGTTTAACGGCATACTGAAAACGACCATGAGTGGTGTCATATTGAGTGAGATGACAAATAGCCTCAGGCTTGGCGAGCTCATTAATGGCCACTATCTGAATTTGCTGACGTTTTCCAGACTCGTACAATGCACGAAGAATTGAGCGGCCAATCCGGCCATAACCATTAATTGCAACTCGAATCATTTAGGGTCCAGAGTAATTAATCAACGCACAAATGGGGTTACGCATAAGTAACAATCCACTAAGCGATTGATTTATTTTATCAAATTACGTGAAATTGCAGGCATAAAAAAACGACCTACAATTGCATTGCAGGTCGTCATTATACAGATTAAACACTTAATAGATAAGTGTTTAATGGCACGCTATTATCCTAAAGACTGGACAGTTTTTACTACATTATCAACAGTGAAGCCGAAATGCTTAAGTAAGTCACCGCCTGGCGCTGATTCACCAAAGGTGGTCATGCCCACTACGCCGCCGTCAAAACCAATGTACTTGTACCAAAAATCAGCATGCGCAGCTTCAATTGCTACACGCTTAGTGACTGCTTTTGGTAGCACTGATTCTTTATATGCCGCATCTTGCTTATCAAATTCAGTCGTTGATGGCATAGAAACCACACGCACTTTTTGACCTAGCTTAGTTAACTCTGCAGCAGAATCCATGGCTAATTGCACTTCACTGCCGGTCGCAATCAAAATCACATCAGCAGTGCCTTGACAATCAGACAGTACATAACCCCCTTTAGCCACGTTAGCTAATTGCTCAGCGGTACGCGCTTGGGCTTTAAGACCCTGACGGCTAAAGATTAATGATGTAGGTGCATCACGGCGTTCAATGGCCGCTTTCCAAGATACAGCAGTTTCCGCAGCATCACATGGACGCCATACTGCCATATTAGGCGTTAAACGTAAGTTAGCTAATTGCTCAACCGGTTGGTGAGTAGGGCCATCTTCGCCTTGACCAATAGAGTCATGGGTATAAACGAAAATGTTTTGAATGCCCATTAATGCTGACATACGTACTGCGTTACGTGCGTACTCCATGAACATCATGAAAGTTGCGCCATAGTTAATAAAACCACCATGTAACGACGCGCCGTTCATAATACCGCTCATACCGAATTCACGAACACCATAATAGATGTAGTTACCGGCAGGATCGTCTTGAATACCTTTTGAACCAGACCAAAGCGTTAAGTTTGAACCCGCTAAGTCTGCGCTACCACCAAGTAATTCAGGCAACATAGCACCAAAGAAACCAATGGCATTTTGAGACGCTTTACGGCTAGCAATACCTTCAGCTTTATCTTGGCTTTCTTGGATAAACGCTTGTGCTTTAGCTTCGAAATCTGCAGGTAAATCGCCTTTTAATACACGACGATCATATTCAGCAGCTAATTCTGGGAACGCAGCTTGGTACGCAGCAAACTTATCATTCCATAATGATTCGTTAGCCACACCTTTTTGCTTAGCATCCCAACCAGCATACACGTCAGACGGAATATCAAACGGCGCATGTGGCCAGTTTAAGAATTCACGTGCGGCTGCAATTTCAGCATCACCTAGTGGCGCGCCGTGACAGTCATGGCTGCCAGACTTGTTTGGCGAACCAAAACCAATAATGGTTTTGCAGCAAATCATAGATGGCTTATCTGTTACAGACTTAGCTTCTTCAATTGCGGCACGGATAGCATCAGGATTATGACCATCAACACCCGCAATAACATGCCAGCCGTAAGCTTCAAAACGCTTAGGGGTATCGTCAGTAAACCAACCTTCAACATGACCATCGATAGAAATACCGTTGTCATCCCAAAATGCCACTAACTTACCAAGGCCTAAGGTACCGGCTAATGAACTGGCTTCGTGAGAAATACCTTCCATTAAACAACCGTCACCTAAGAAACAATAAGTGTAGTGGTCAACAATATCGTGACCAGGACGGTTAAACTGTGCGGCTAGGGTTTTTTCCGCAATCGCCATACCCACTGCGTTACTGATACCCGCACCTAAAGGACCCGTTGTGGTTTCAACACCAGGGGTATAACCATATTCAGGATGACCAGGTGTTTTAGAATGCAACTGACGGAATTGCTTTAGCTCTTCGATAGGCAATTCATAACCAGATAAATGCAGTAAAGAGTAGATAAGCATAGAGCCATGACCGTTTGACAGAACAAAACGATCGCGATCGACCCAGTTAGGATTAGTTGGATTGTGCTTTAGAAAATCATTCCATAGCACTTCGGCGATATCAGCCATCCCCATTGGGGCACCTGGATGACCAGAATTGGCTTTTTGAACCGCATCCATACTTAGGGCGCGAATAGCGTTAGCGAGTACTTTACGAGATGACATGCTCTCTCCTGCTTGTTTGTAAGGTCTAACGGGCAATTGTGAAGCCATATTTTCCCCTACAAGGCGATGTGACGCAAATTAAAATTTCTCTCATTACATTTTTTGTCGCTAATAAACCATATTTTTGACCACTACAGGTCTCAAAACAGCTCAACTTTATACACCACCTCTCAAAAGTAAAAACCAATCTGAGACATTGATGTTCTGAGTAATTATTTATTGACAGTCAAGCTAAAAAGCAACTCAACATCAGTAAAAAAACATATTACAACTTCAGCTAATACCCAATAACCAACCTTAACATTGTTCAATTAATGACACCAAAGTGATTAAAACAGAACAAAATAAAACTTCAAAAACCTTTTTAATCAGAAAGTTAATTAACCTCAAAGCTAAACACTCTCCTTGTAAATAAAAAATATTCATGCACCACTGCACAATTCTCCAGTTAAATTCGTATTAGGGGGTGTTATCGATTTCGATTTCGACTAAAATAGACGTCTAGACGTATATTCAAATGCAACCAACGAGATTCTCCTATTATGGCAAAGCACTTGTTTACCTCTGAGTCAGTCTCAGAAGGTCATCCAGATAAAATCGCCGATCAGATTTCTGATGCGGTATTAGACGCAATACTTGAGCAAGATCCTAAAGCTCGTGTTGCGTGCGAAACATATGTTAAAACAGGCATGGTATTAGTCGGTGGTGAAGTCACCACTTCTGCTTGGGTCGATATTGAAGAGATTACCCGTAAAACGGTACGCGAAATCGGTTATACCAATTCAGATATGGGTTTTGATGCCGATTCATGTGCAGTTTTAAATGCTATTGGCAAACAGTCTCCGGACATCAACCAAGGTGTTGACCGTTCAGATCCTGCAGAGCAAGGCGCGGGCGACCAAGGGTTAATGTTTGGTTATGCCAGCAATGAAACCGACGTATTAATGCCAGCACCAATTACTTATGCCCACAAATTAGTGAAGCGTCAGTCTGAAGTTCGTAAAGACGGCACCTTGCCGTGGTTACGCCCTGATGCAAAAAGCCAGGTGACTTTTGCATACGACGACGGCAAAATTATTGGTATTGATGCAATCGTACTGTCAACTCAACACCGTGAAGATGTTACCCAAGCTGACTTGATTGAAGCCGTAATGGAAACCATTATTAAGCCGGTATTACCTGCACAGTGGTTAAATAAAGACACTAAATACTTTATTAACCCAACCGGTCGTTTTGTCATTGGCGGCCCAGTGGGTGATTGTGGTTTAACAGGTCGTAAGATCATTGTTGACACATACGGCGGTATGGCGCGTCACGGTGGTGGTGCTTTCTCTGGTAAAGACCCATCAAAAGTAGACCGTAGCGCAGCTTATGCGGCACGTTATGTTGCTAAAAACATTGTTGCTGCCGGTCTTGCTGATCGCTGTGAGCTTCAAGTGTCTTATGCAATTGGTGTTGCAGAACCTACTTCAATCAGTATCGAAACATTCGGTACTGGTAAAGTGTCTGAAGAAGTATTGATTAAGTTAGTGCGTCAACACTTCGAACTACGTCCATATGGCTTAACCGCGATGTTAGATTTGGCGCGCCCAATCTACCAACAAACGGCAGCTTATGGTCACTTTGGTCGCGATATTTTCCCATGGGAAGCGACAGACAAAGCTGAAGCATTACGTGCTGACGCCGGTTTATAATTAACCGAGCTGTCCAGCCCACACAAAACCGCCGCATGGCGGTTTTTTGTTAATATTAGAAAAATAAACATTATGATAAACATCCGCTGGGTAGAGACTAACTTACCCACTCAATATGAGCATTGCGCTGCATCGTTGCAGCAAATAAAGCAGTGGTCAGCAATTAAGTTGTTTTATCGCCAACATATGGCTTATTCCAGAGTATCGAGCAAAGAGTCTGTTGCGGTTATTTATCAAGAGGATGTTAAAGCACGCGATACGGCTAATCCGCAAGCGTTGCCACACAATGAGGTAAATTCAACTATCACCTCTGGTCGTGAAGGTTTGGAGTCTCGCGAAATCATTGCTGCTGTAAGAATTAAACATGTTGGTCAATATCAGCTGATCAGCGGCTTATTAGTGGCGCCGCACCTGCGGGGTAAAAAACTAGCGACTCAACTACTTCAATTTATTGCGCCCACATTAATACCGCAAAAGTGCTTCCTTTTTACCGATATCAGCTTGCAGGCGTTATATCAGCAACAACAATTTCAGTGGTTACAACCCGCTCATATAGCTCAAGTTCCTGCAGAGATAATGCAACTGTATCAGCGTTATCACAGTGAAAGCAGGCCGCTTATTATTATGCAGCTATCGTGAAACGGTAAACATGATGAGCATATAGCAGACGTTAGCAGTGATCAAAATGGGCACTTTCAACACACATAAACCCAACTTGTTGCATCGTCATTACAGGGATATTTAGACTCGTTAATGATGTCATTTCAATTCGTTCAATCTCAGTAAACAACACAATAGAAGCACAATAGGAGTTGGTTAACCCGCAAAATAGCCATGCATCATGCCAACGCACAAAATACCCTGTCTCCATTGAAGTATTGACAGGCGATATTGACATCTTAGCTTCAACGCATTGATAGGGTTCATTAATCTCAGACAACACTGCAACAACCAGCTTCATGTTATCAAAGGCCGACAGCGTCAGCACCAAATACGGTTCAAAAAGTGCGTTAAAACGAGTTGTCATCGGTGACCCTCTGCGGCATTGATTTAAGCAGCCGTGACACCGCACACGGCCACTGTATGGAACAACCGCTTACTTTTGTGTTTCAGTGATCAGCAATTGATAATCACGCTGCTCAAAACTAAAGCCTTCTAATATCTGCATAGCCGCTTTATTTTGGTGCGCAGCGAGTGAACGAGCATTATCGGCGGCAATATAGGTCACCATAAACGGATAACGGTCTTTTAAAAGCAATTTAAGTTCGTTAACCATCGCCTCAAATATACCATTACCTCGATATGATTTATTAATCCAAACTGGCCCATATTGGCAGGTATTGGTGGTCGATAAAGGACGTCCTTCAAAATCAGCAAATTTAATTCGTTGAATAATATTACGATACAATGGCTGAGAAGAAACAAAGACCCATTTCGCGGCAACAACATAACCGATAATGTCGCCTTGTTGTTCGGCAACCACTATCCAGTGCTGAATAATTAATTGCTTAACTTCGCTAATGGTTAACGAATGAGCATGTAAAATGCCGTTAGGGGTGGTTAGTTCGTCATCAACATGGGCACGTTCTAAGTGCGCGATGGCTTTGGCGTCGGTTAATACAGCTTTACGGACGATGAATGACAATGGTTATTCCTTTGAATTGAAAGAAGAAGGTTGTTTTTGTGCCCACTCGATAACCAGTGCAACAGGTAACGGCGACATAATTAACGTGCCAATCCCAATGAGCAAGGCAATCACTAACATGCCGCTCACTTGCTGGCCAAACTCTGTCTGCAGGTATAAATACACACCCACCAGCAACATAGCGATGCCAATAAAGTGTAAAATTTTGAGTAGTTTGATCATATGGTGTACCCGTAAACAGGTTAAATTATGTTAATTAAACCAATAATTAGGTCATTATCCCCCTAAATGCGCTGAACAAATAGTAGAATAATGGCTTTTGTTATTTTAGGAACATTAACAACATGATAAAGCCTATTCTTACTGCCGCCGTTTTACTTTTTGGCCTCAGTGCTTGTCAAAACCCACCATTACAACTCTCAAGCGATCAACTCATTGGCACATGGCATGTCGAAACTGTTCTCGATACGCCTGCTATTTACCACAGCCCAGCCAATATCGTGTTTGCTCAAGACGGACAACTCACTGGTAACAATAGCTGTAATCAATTTTTTGGCCAATATACTCAACAAGGTAATCTGTTACAGCTCACCACCGCTGGCGCCACGATGAAAGCATGTATCGATTCATTAATGGCGCAAGAAGCCGACTTAATGCAAGCAATATCATTGGTACAGCATGCAGGTTTTTCTAATGGGAAGCTCAATTTACTGGCTAAAAATGGTGATACTTTATTAGTGCTTAGCCGCTTAAATGACTTAGGCGAACCACCAAAAGCACTGTAATCGCCATATCGCGGTGATAATTGTTCATATAACCCGCAAGGTGTCAGCATTAAGTTCCACTCTTAATTTGAATTTTTATTCAAAAAATATGATTCTTTCTTGACTTAATAAGTGGATCTATTCAAAATGTGCAAGTTTTTTGAATAACAACTATAAGATGAAATATCATTATGCCAGCGACAAGAAATCAGGATGAGCTCGTTAAAACTTTTAAAGCGATTCTGAAAGAAGAGCGTTTTGGAAGCCAAAGTGAGATTGTTATTGCGCTTCAAGCCGAAGGATTCGGCAATATTAATCAATCAAAAGTATCTCGTATGCTTAGCAAGTTTGGCGCGGTACGTACGCGCAATGCTAAACAAGAAATGGTGTACTGTTTACCAGCAGAGCTAGGTGTACCAACAGCTGGCAGCCCACTAAAAAATCTAGTGCTAGATGTTGATCATAACCAAGCCATGATTGTGGTAAGAACCAGTCCTGGTGCTGCACAATTAATTGCTCGCTTACTCGACTCTATAGGTAAGCCCGAAGGTATTTTAGGCACTATCGCAGGTGATGATACCATTTTCATCTGCCCTGCCAGCATCAAAACAATTGATGACACCTTAGAAACCGTTAAATCTCTGTTTAACTACACAGAATAATAAAGCACTTAAACTGAATTTTAATTCTAGCATTAAGCAGAATTAAACAATGTTGAGATATAAAAAAGCAATGCCTCGGCATTGCTTTTTTATTGCCTAAAGATAAACCCTAAACAGCAGAGAACCGATTATGCGTCGTCAAACTGGGTTAAAAAGTCCAGAGAAGGAACAAAGAAAGACGACCCGGTTAAGGCTTTGGTAAACAGCATTAAATGGTCATGATTACCATGAGCATCACCGTGCACCATACTGCGTAACATTTTCTCAAAATGTTCTGGTGTTTTGCACACAGAAATGAACACTAATCCCTGCTCTTTTACCGAACCAAAAGGCATGCTCTGGCGCAAAATCTCTAATGAGTTACCTTGATCATCTTTTAAATTAACCCGCTTTGTATGGCTTGTTAACGGCTTATCTTCAGATTCATATTCAATATCGTCGACCTTAGTACGGCCATAAATATCTTCTTGTTTTTTTAGAGGTAATCTATGCCACTTGCTGAGGTTATGTTTGTATTTTTGTACATGCACATAACTACCTGAAGTGAACTCAGGATCTTCATTACCCACTAATGCGACTTGCTGACGATGACGTCCTTTCGGATTTTCGGTGCCATCGACAAAGCCAGTTAAATCACGGCTGTCCATAAAGCGGAAACCACGTTCTTCATCAACGAGTTCAACCAAATCTTCAAACATTTGGTTAATCTCATTGGCCACTAAATGCAAAATATCGTAGCGATCACAGCGGATATGCACAAAAATATCATACTCCATTGCAGGTGCGTCACGGTTACCTTCGTTCATCGCCGGAAACGGTTTTAACAATGCAGGGCGTGCTTGAGGATAAAAAGTATCCCAAAAGTTAGCGCCAATCCCCACAAAGCCATTAAAAGCACTGTCGGCATATTGGTCCGTGAGTTCGTATATGTATTGCGCCACATTAGCAATTGATGGGCGTAACTGCTCTTCAACACCATCAATAGCGTTAAACATCAAATACACACTGTGTAAATTCCCTTCTGCGCAAATTCCTAACTGTTCACGAGGCATAACTTGGTTACCCATATAAACTCATCCACCTTAATACTGTTTGTCGGCCTAAATGCATATTACTTAACAAATTGATGATATTAGATTTGTAATCATTAAGCCAAATCACTTTAGCCTAAATAACCACAAATTACTTGAAGTGCACTCACATTTAGATGATTAACTGCCATTCACAGTCAATTATCACCGCAGCAAGCAAATAACGACTAAGTTGAGCAATATGTTAATCAAGAAAAACCACCAGTGGGTGCTCGGCAACGGTAAGGCTGACTCGCTGGCCCGCTGCAAAACTCATGATTGGACTGCTCACTTCTATATAAATATCATTTAACTTAACTTGGTAATGACACACTGAGCCTAAAAACCGCCGATCGATGACTTCCCCGAGGCCCTTTGGATCGGCTTGCAGCATCATTTGTTGTGGCCTTAATAATAATTGCCCCTGCGCCCCAACAGCATGGCTTAACGCAGTAGAACTGGTTAGCACACCTAATGGACTCTGTACCTGATGACTGCTTAATAACGTAACGGGTAAATAATTTGTGGTACCCAAAAAGTCTGCGACGTAACGGCTATTGGGATTGGCATACAAGGTTTCTGCGGCGCCATGTTGAACGATATGCCCTTGCTCAAATAACGCGAGTTTATCGGCAAACACAAATGCTTCATCTTTACTGTGAGTCACAAACACCGCACTGACGTTACGCTGTTTTAATATTGCGCGGATTTCTAACATCATCTCATGCCTAACTTGTGCATCAATGTTAGAAAAAGGCTCATCAAGTAACATGAGTTCGGGTTGGTAAGCTAATGCACGCGCAATCGAAACTCGCTGTTGTTGCCCGCCAGAAAGCTCATGAGGATAACGCCCACCTAGCCCGGTTAACTTAACCAATTCGAGCATGTCCTCTAATCTTGTTTGGCGCTCAAGTTTATTTAAGCCTTTCACACCGAACAAAATATTATCGCCCACCGTTAAATGCGGAAAAAGCGCATAATCTTGAAAAATCATTCCAACACCGCGCTGTTCACTGGCAATGAAAATACCTTCACCACTGAGCACTTCACCGTTAATTTTTATACTGCCCTGGCTAATTCCCTGCAAACCAGCGATGGCTTTCAATAGCGTGGTTTTACCGCAACCGCTTGGGCCTAACAAGGCAACAATTTCACCTTGTTGTAGGGTTAAATTTAACTGATGTAATATCACCTGACCTTGATAGTCACTGGTGACATTACTGATAGATAAAGTCGACATATTAGTGGGACTGCTCCAACGAACGATTTAAATAAATCAATGGGATTAACCCGACAATAACAATCACAATGGCCGCTAATGCACCATGTTCTAGCTTTTCATCCGAGACAAATTGAAACACATACGTAGCCAGGTTTTCGAAGCCTATTGGGCGTAGTAATAATGCTGCGGGTAGCTCTTTCATGCTTTCAATAAACACCAATAACGCACCGGCAAACATGCCTTTGCGTAATAACGGCAAGTGCACACGCCGCAATAATTGCATCGGCGATTGCCCCAACGTAATGCTCGCCATGTCCAATGAAGGTGAAATACGCTTGTAACTGTTTTCTAAGCTGCCAATCGCGATGGCGACAAAGCGTACACAAAAAGCAAAGATCAGCGTAAATACACTGCCAGTAAATAATAACCCAGGGCCTTGAGCGCCAAACCATTCCATTACATCATTAATGGCAAAATCGATATACGTCAGTGGTACCAATACACCAATGGCTAAAACGGTTCCGGGTAATGCATAACCAGTACTGCTGAGGCGTGAGGCTAAATGATCACTTGAACGTGGGCTTACACGCCTTAAAAACATTAATATTACCGCTAACACCACACACACGGCACTGACGACAGCGGCAATATACAAACTGTTTAAACTGTATTGCCAAAAACGTACATCCCAACTCTCGGCAAAGTAATCAATGGCATAACCGCATAACACGGCAAACGGTAATAAAAATGAGAGGGTTAATAAGCTTAAACAGTAGCCCCATGCAGTCCAAGCTTTTACTGAAGTTAAACGATACCTGTCGGACTCATCTAATCTCGCTTGTTTTTGAAATAGCTGTTGTTTACGCCGAGCAAAACGCTCTACACCCACCATGCTAAATACCACTAATAACATGATTGCAGAGAGTTTAGCTGCCGCGGTTAAACTGCCATAACCTAGCCAGGTGTCGTACACCGCCGTGGTTAATGTCGGTACCGCAAAATAGCTGACAGTGGCAAAGTCAGCGGCGGTTTCCATGGCAACTAATGCAACGCCAACCGCTAAAGCAGGCCTTGCCATAGGTAAAGCTAGCCGCCAAAAACTACGCCAAGGTCCACAGCCCATAACTTTAGACGCGTGCAGCAAGTTCGATGATTGCTCCATAAATGCGGTGCGGGCTAACAAGTAAATATACGGAAATAACACCAGCGACAATACAATGGCTGCGCCGCCAATACCGCGAATGGCAGGGAAATAATAATCATGAGGCGTTTGCCACTCAAACCAAGCCCTCAATGCACGTTGCACGGGGCCCGCGTAATCAAGCATATCTGTATAAACATAGGCGACAATGTATGCAGGCATGGCTAAAGGTAATAATAACAACCATTGAAAATAACGTCTGCCAGGAAACTCACAACGAGCAATAAACCACGCAGCAGGTAAAGCAATGATTAGTGAGCCTAAGCCTACTAACAACATTAATATTAGGCTATTGAAAATATAGGTGGGTAATACGGTATTAAACAGATGAGAGAATACCGCTTCGTCTGGCAATGTTGCCTGTACGATTAATGCTAAAAGTGGTAACAGTAATATTGCTGTTATCACATAACCAGTAAGCGACCAGCTTCTGGTTAACCCTAAAATCATAACGTTTACCGAATTAATTACGGCACACTATTAACGGGTAATAATATGCCGACATTGTTGTTATCTGAAATTTTCCCTATAACTCAGTTACAGATCAAATTTAACTTCATCAAGCAACCTAACCGCAGCTTGATGATGTTCAGCGAGTTTATAAATAGGCAATGAGTCGGCTTTAAAATCACCCCAAGATGCCACAAGTTTAGACGGTGGTACATCTGCTTTAACTGGGTATTCCATGTTGACTTCGGCATACATTCCTTGGGCAACATTTGAAGTTAAAAACTCCATTAACTTAACTGCATTGTCTTTATGAGGCGCGTGTTTTGCTAATGCCATACCTGATACGTTGATATGCGCACCACGGTTTTGCTGATTAGGGAAATTAATGTTAACGGCCTCTGCCCAGCTCTTTTGGTTTTTATCCATCAACATATTACCGAAGTAGTAGCTGTTACCGATGGCGATATCACACAAACCTTCTTTAACCGCTAACACTTGGTCACGATCATTGCCTTGTGGCTTACGCGCAAGGTTGGCTTTTACGCCTTCTAGCCAGGTTTTGGTTTGCGCTTCCCCATCATGGGCAATCATCGAGGCCACTAAGGCGACATTGTAAGGATGTTTACCACTGCGAGTACAGATTTTACCTTTGTATTGTGCAGAAGCTAAGTCTTCATAATTAATATCAATCTTACCAGTGCGCTCTTTTGAAGAGTAAACGTTACGTACGCGCATGGTTAAGGCAACCCAATCGTTTTTCGGCGAACGATATTGAGCAGGAATATTGTCATTAATGACAGGGCTATTGACAGGGCTAACCAGATCTTTCTCAACCAACTCCATCAAGCGAGAAAAGTCAGATGTGAGTACCACATCAGCAGGCGATAAACGGCCTTCGCGGGCAATACGTTCAGCAATACCGTCTTTGGCAAACACCACGTTAACCTTAATGCCTGTTTGCTCAGTAAACTGCGCTAAGATTGGCTCAACTAAAAATGCTTGGCGATACGAATAAACGGTTAGTGGTTCAGCAGCACTGACCGAAAAAGCCATTCCGGCTAACCCTAACAATGCGACGTTATTAAGCAATTTCATTGTGGCACTCTCCTGTGATCAAGCTTTAATAAGCCCTTTAGAATGTAAGTGATAATAATTATCAATTGCATACATAATAAATAAACGTCACATATTGAGCAAGTGCTGTTTGATTTTTTCGTATTTTAAGTCAACAGAATGTAAACAGCGTAGCCTCTGCACCAGTTTCAATTGGTCAAAATTGCAAGTTACCAATATTTCTCAACGGTAATCTGCCCAGGTGCTCTTCGTAAGTTCTTAGTGAGACCTTTATCCATTAACGCAGTTTGTGCATCACTGATCATCCCTGGATTGCCACAAATCATCACTTGGGAATGTTCGGCATTAATGCCTAAACCGGCTTTTTGTTCAATCAAACCACTGCTCAGGCCGTCAGGGATCCGGCAAGATAATCCGTCAGGAAATGCTTCGCGAGTCACAATGGGAATAAAGACAAATTGTTGCGGGTGTGTTGCTTGAAGCTGCTTAATGGTGTCTAGATAAGCTAAATCTTCAGCTAGCCTGACGCCATAAACAAGCACCACTTTCTCAAACCGTTGCCAAGGCGCTTGTGTGCCTAGCATTGAAATAAACGGTCCTACGGCTGTGCCAGTCGACAAAAACCATAAGTGTTTACCTTGTAATGCGCCTTGGGGAATTTCATCTAAGGTCATAAATCCGGTGGCTTTAGGGGTTATCTCTATGGTGTCGCCTGGGCTGAGGTTTTGTAAATCTGGCGATAACTGACCATCTTCTACTGCCACCGCCAGCACTTCAACATAATCGGTGCCGGGTGGGTTAACGAGGGAGTAAGCCCGGGCGACGCGCTTGTCATCGCGTATTTGACTTAACTTAATAAATTGCCCTGCAATAAAGGGCTCAATATCAGCTTTAATACGCAAAGAAAATAATTTGTCATTCCAGTCTATGCGTTTAATGACGGTACCGTTAATCCACATGGCGATTATCCTTTGAGATTGGTATGAATAATAATACCAATCTATACAGATATTTGCTGAATGAACAGTCTAAGCGTGTTTAGGATATAAAACTCAACCTCTTGAAGAGGGCGAAAATGTCATTGCGTAAGCTTAAGCCTCTTTTGCTTCTGCTTTAGCAGCGTTAGCATCTAGCCTGTCTTGTGCAAATTGAGCCAGTTTTTGCTGGATCAATTCATACGTTTGATCAACACCTTCGGCAATGTCACCTTGCAATACTTTGAGCCCAGACAAAATATCACTGGCTTCTTTAAAGCCTTGATCGATGGCGTCGCCAATTTTCACCATAAAGCTACTAACTTGGTCATCAAACCCCATTGATTGATTTTGTTGCTGATGGGTAGCAAAAAACTTTGTCGCAAAACTCACGATGCGGTCGGCGGTGGCTTCAGGTGAATAATCAATGCCTTCTTCGGCATTTTTTTGTACCGAATTTTCGCCTAGGGTCGGTGCGAGCTCTTCGTTAATGGCTTCAATAGCTGCGCGATAAAGCAGTGCCATCGACTTATCACCCGCGGCAATGCTCACTTCTTCTTGCGCAGCTAAAATCGAATTATTCATCATTTGACGGCTAATTTGATTGTTAGTCATTTTAGGCTCAGCGGTGGCGTTTTTTGTTGCTTGTTGGCTGGCTGTCGTCTGATTGTTAGTTTGATTGTTAGTCTGCGAGTTCACACTCGCGTTATTGGTGCTTTTAATATCCATAATCTTGACTCACTTACAATGGCAGATAGCTTAATTATCGACCAAAAAATTTATTTCTGAAGTCATCGTTGTCATATTTTCACATCATTTTCGTCGAGTAACGTTAGCCTACTGATTAGTATCATCAATTTAACTTGCTCAAAGACATGTCTGCTAATATGGTAATAAAAATATTTGTTAAACAAGGACAGCATCATGCCGCAACAACATTGGTTTATGTGGGGAATAGACATTTTCTCAGGTCTATTTTTGGTGCTGTTTTGGCTATTATTGATTGCAGTGGTTTATATGTATATCGCAGATAAACTACAAACTAAACAGGCAATTAGGCATAATTACCCTGTGATTGGTCGCTTTCGGTATTTATTTGAAAAACAAGGCGAGTTTTTTAGACAATACTTTTTCTCTCAAGACCGTGAAGAACTGCCATTTAATCGTGCTGAACGTAGCTGGGTTTATCGTGCCGCCAAAAATGTTGATCGCACCATCGCATTTGGCTCAACCCAAGTATTAGATAAGCCTGGCACTGTGATGTTTATGAACTCAGCCTTTCCTATCAGTGATCATGACCAACATAACACCGTCGCAGTAATCTTAGGACCAGACTGTCAGCATCCATATAGCACTAACAAAATTTGCCATATATCAGCAATGAGCTTCGGCGCCTTGTCTCGCCCTGCAATAACGGCATTGTCGCATGGCGCCGCGCAAGCGGGTTGTTGGTTAAACACCGGTGAAGGTGGATTGAGCCCGCACCATTTAAAAGGTCATTGTGATTTAGTCTTTCAAATCGGTACGGCTAAATATGGGGTGCGCAACGAACAAGGTCATTTAGATCCTAAAAAGCTCGCCGAGGTAGCCGCTCATCCTGAAGTGAAAATGTTCGAGATTAAATTAAGCCAAGGCGCTAAACCTGGCAAAGGCGGCATTTTACCCGCTATTAAAGTTACCGAAGAAATAGCAGCAATAAGAGGCATACCTGTCGGTCAAGATTCTATTAGTCCAAATGGTCATATCGAATTTACCTGCGTGGCCGATATTCTTGACATGATTAATCAAGTACGTGACATCACCGGTAAACCAACAGGGATTAAAGCCGTATTAGGTGATATCACTTGGGTGAACGATTTATGTGATGAAATTGAACGGCGTGGTATGGGATCTGCGCCTGACTTTTTTACCCTCGACAGTTCAGACGGTGGCACTGGCGCAGCACCTCAGGCATTAATGGATAATGTAGGCTTACCCCTAAAACAAAGTTTGCCTTTATTGGTCGATTTACTCAATGAACGCGGTTTAAAGCAGCGGATCAAAATTATCGCCACGGGTAAATTAGTCATGCCATCTTATGTTGCATGGGCTTTAGCAACGGGAGCTGACTTTATAGCCTCCGCCAGAGGCAATATGTTTGCTTTAGGGTGTATTCAATCACTACAGTGCAATAAAGACACCTGCCCTACCGGCATCACCACCCACAATACACGCTTACAGCAAGGGTTAGACCCTAAAGACAAGTCTGCGCGAGTCGCTAATTATAATCATTTTCTGCATTATGATTTAACGATGATAGCCCATTCATGTGGCGTTACCGATCCAAGACATCTTACCCGTCACCATGCCCGCATTGTGCAAACCACGGGCGTTGCCGTGACACTCGACAAACATTATCGACACATGCAATAGATCGGCTATTAGACTAATTAGGTAGTACTGATATATCTTTTTTTATACAGCATGGCTTTGCTGAAAATACGAATAGGGTGTAGAATAGAAGTTGATATTGATCACATTAATCTAGGTTGATGTGATTTAGGAACACTTGTAAGCCAAGGATCATATGTTGAAAGTTGCAGCGGAAAATATACCTGTTAACGAAAAAAGCTTGAGTGCTAGCTGTAAAAACTGCGATCGCATGATTGAGATCGAAGGTGAACTTGTGTGCTTTGAACACGGTAAGATTAAGCGTTTAGTTCTCGACACCTCTCCAAAATCTTTGGTCAAAATGGTGTGTATCGGTTGGCGTAAAAAATAGCCTTTTTATATCAGCAATGCCTACTTTAGCGATATTATTCAGTTAATAGGCATATCACACTTACCCAATCACATTTCTTATCCCAGTATCATCTTTTCATTAATCTCTATATCTAAATGAGTATCAATTCAGTTGAATTATTTTAGGTTAAGTAAGATATGAGTCAAACATATTGGGGATTAAGATAGGCACGAAATGTCGTCTTTGCTGTCTATATTTCTACTTTACAATATTCTCGTTTTGCTGTTTTTCAACAGCCTTAGCTAACGTCAGCCCACGAGTAGTAACGCGTAACCCTGCACACAAATCATTGTACACAATCTCAATAGCGTCATCTGACATATTTCGCGTTTTCAGCATGGCCATAATCGCAAACCAATCTGTTGTCACTTGATGCCGGGTGCCTTCAAGCGCCGCTATCAACGCAATATTATGCACAAGTCACCTCCACACATCATTTTGCACCTTAATTTAAAAACTAATTGATTAATAAGATATTTAGAAAACAAAGCAGTATATCGCAAATAAGTTATATCATTGATATTGGGTATCCCCAATCAAGCTAAAAAATGCATGATTCAGAGCATCTTCAAGCTAATTGGCTATAAGGGTAACTGCGTTAATCTTTGTCGTCAAAACAAACATTCATTATAAATGTAACAATACTCATCTATCGCCAATAAAGTTCAATCACGAGAATACAGCACTCATAATCGTGCTGACCCCGTTAACCCTTTTCATTAATTTGCCTGCAACTCATTTTGTTCATGTTGAATATGCCATAAACGTGAATACAAGCCTTGTTGCGCTAATAAACTACTATGAGTGCCGTGCTCAACGATACATCCTTTGCTGAGCACCACGATTTGATCCGCATCGATAATGGTCGACAAACGGTGCGCTACGACTAAACTCGTGTGGCCTTTAGCGGCATCACGTAATGCACTTAATATTGCTTGCTCTGAACGAGAGTCTAATGATGATGTAGCCTCATCAAACACTAAAATAGGCGCGCCTTTTAACACTGCCCGCGCAATAGCGACGCGCTGTTTTTCACCACCCGACAGCTTTAAACCTCGCTCTCCAACTTTGGTGTCACCTTTATCCGGGAGTGATTCAATAAAGTCGCTTAAATGGGCTAGCTGAGTCGCTTGCTTAATGTCCTCTTCTGTCGCGTCTGGGCGACCATAACGAATATTCTCATAGATTGAATCGTTAAATAACACAGTATCTTGTGGCACCACAGCAATGGCTTTACGCAATGCGAGTTGAGTCAAATCACGTATATCGACACCATCGATGGTAATTGCACCACTTTTTACATCATAAAAACGGAACAGAAGCTTAATAATGGTCGACTTGCCAGCCCCACTGTCGCCGACGACAGCAATTTTTTTACCTGCGGGGACATCAAAACTCACCTGCTTTAAAATAGACCGTTGATCATATTGAAAACTAACATCATTGAATTTTATGGCACCAATACTTGGACTTAGTGGTGAAGCGTTATCTTGATCTTCTACTTGCGGTACATTAGCCATAATATCAAACATACGTTCGATATTGGCTAATGCGCCACGGATTTCACGGTATACAAAACCTAAAAAATTAAGCGGAATAAACAACTGCATCATAAAGGCATTAATCAATACAAAATCACCAATGGTCATCACATCCATTGCGACTTGGTGTGCTGCTAATGCCATCATTGCGGTCATTGCTATAGCAATAATCAATGCCTGGCCACCATTAAGAGCCAATAACGATAAGCGGTTTTTACGCTTAGCAACTTCCCATTGGGCTAGCGCATCATCATAACGCTGTGATTCGTAGTGTTCGTTATTAAAATATTTTACCGTTTCATAATTCAACAAGCTGTCTATCGCACGGGTATTAGCAAGTGAGTCAGCTTTTGCTGCATCGCGCACATATTCGGTGCGCCACTCAGTTGCTCTTATCGAATAGCCAATATAAATAATCACTGAAACTAAGGTGATGAGTGCAAAGTTAATACCGTAATTAAAAAAGAAAATGCCGATAACTAACGTAATCTCGAGCAACGTAGGCACAATATTAAACACCATAAAGCGCATTAAAAAGCTCACACCACTCGTGCCTCGCTCAATATCGCGAGACAAACCACCGGTACGGCGATCAAGATGAAAATCGAGATCTAAGCGATGCAAATGATCAAACACAGTCAGCCCTAAACGACGAATAGCGCGTTCTGTCACCCGGCCAAATAAGGTGTCGCGCACCTCACCAATAATCACGTTTAAAAAACGAATAGCACCATATGCGACAACCAAACCAAACGGCACTGCTAAGACCTGTGCTGTACTTGACTTATCTAAGGTGTCGACAAGATCTTTCAGAATAAACGGTAAGCCTACGCTCGCAATTTTAGCAATAACTAAACACAACATGGCCAATAGCACGCGGCCTTTAAACTCAATGAGATACGGCCATAATAATCGTAAAACATGCCAGTTTAGTTTCCCTACTGGGCCTTCAAAATACGCAGAAGGTCTCATCGTGACTCCAATGTTAGGCCGCTTAACGTGGCAATGTGTTCATGAGGTTTATCAATATTGTCTTATTATAAAGCATTTTCTTATCAGACTTGCGTCACATTCTACTTGATTAAACACGAAGGTATAATAAGCCATTTTACTTGTTGCTATTAAAATAATGTAGCACTTTAGACTTACTTACATAGCAATAAACAAATACTTTTATACTACTACCTGGTTTTATTTCATCATTTTGTGCTTTTAAAGCCCAAATAGAGTTATTTCTGTGGATATTATTTGATACTCTTCAGGTATAAAGAAACGACTGTTTGGTTATAAGCAAACAACGATTTACAGTTTGAAGGATGCTTTATGTTGGATAGCACGAAAGTTCAATACCCACCATTACAACTAATACAAACCTGGGTATGGATGATGATTGAATCAGGTAATCCTGAATTACAAGATAAAGGCCGCGATAATCTTATTTCAGCCTTTGGCAGCTTGGCAAAAGCAAATGAATATTTAGTCGAACAGGTAAAAAAATAAGGCGCATATTGCGCCTTATTTTTTATTAATATGAATGAGTTACTTTTTGCGGCGCTCAATCACACTTTGGCTGAGTGTCGCAAGTAATGACTCGGTATCTGTCCAACCTATGCAGGCATCGGTAATACTTTGTCCATAACACAGCGCTACACCTTCCACTAAGTCTTGACGACCTTCCACCAAATGGCTTTCAACCATCACACCAAATATAGCTTGATTACCGGCAGAGATTTGTCCCGCGACATCATCAGCAACAAGCATTTGCTTTTTATAATCTTTACTACTGTTTGCATGGCTAAAATCGATCATAATATTATCGGCAACATTCGCTTTTGCCAATTGCACAGAGATATCTTTGACATGCTCGGCGCTGTAGTTTGGCTCACGGCCACCGCGTAAAATAATATGACAATCAGGATTACCCTTGGTCGACACAATCGCAGAGTGGCCAAACTTGGTAACCGATAAAAAATGATGTGGTGCATTTGCTGCACCAATTGCATCGATTGCCACTTTAATCGTGCCATCGGTACCGTTTTTAAACCCAACAGGACAAGACAAGCCTGATGACAGTTCACGATGTACTTGTGATTCTGTAGTGCGAGCACCAATCGCGCCCCAGCACATCATGTCAGCCACGTACTGCGGCGTAATCATATCGAGAAACTCACCCGCCGTAGGCATGCCATGCTCATTTAAATCAACAAGAAGCTTACGAGCAGTACGTAAACCATCATTTAATTGAAAGCTATTGTCCATATAAGGGTCATTGATCAATCCTTTCCAGCCAACGGTAGTACGAGGTTTTTCAAAATACACTCGCATCACAATTTCAAGCTGATCTTTATATTGTTCACGCAATGCCACTAAACGTTGGCCGTACTCAAGTGCTGCAACCGGATCATGAATAGAGCAAGGACCAATAATCACTAATAGACGGTCGTCCTTTCTGCTCAAAATATGATGGATATTGTTACGCGCATTAAACACGGTTGCTGATGCATTTTCAGTTGCCGGAAATCGTTCAAGAATAGCGATCGGAGGTAGCAATTCTTTTATTTCATCGATACGAATATCGTCATTTTGATAATACATAATGGTTACAACTCCGGCAAAACCTACTGGAACTCTGATTCAATAGATTGAAAAAAAGAAAATTTAATTCATAAAAGTGATATAGAAAACGAGTAGAGTACATCAGGAAAATGAACAAGAATCTTCAATTTAACCAGTATCTATCGACAAATCAATCAAGTATTATTCATCACAGCCGATAATAAGTCATCGTTACCATTAACGTTAAGTTATCTGCTGAAAAGTCATACTCGAACAATCTAACCGCATTGACAACGGCACACTTTTCAACAATATTTTAACGGTTAGTGTTTATCTTAATGAGCTCAATGACATAATCGTAGAACTCTAACAATCGATCCCTAACACTCGATACTTAACACGCAATACTTCGCAGAGTGACGTCATTACAAGGAAGTGATTTTTCAATACATACGTTTCAATGAGTCAGTAGCAATAGAAGGAAGTTAACGTTTGAAATTCGGCATTATTTTTTTGCTCATCACGCTTAGCTCATTTATCGGTCACGCCGTTTCAACGGTCACCGTTGTTGCCGATCCGATAGAAACGATTCATCCTTCTGAAAAAGCCCACCCATTAGTTGACCAGCATGTAGAGCACTATCAACAAGCATCCTTACCAAGTTTAAAACAAATCAGCTTCTCAACAAGTAACAGCATAGCGCCCTACTTTTTTGCTGATAAACCACAGGGTGTGCAATATGACTTATTGGTTGCCGCGCTTGAGCTTAACGACATTGCAATTAAAGAGCTGGTGCATGCGCCGAATCTACGCGCACAACGATTAGTGAATACTAAAAAAATCGATTGCATGGTGAATACACCAAATAATGTCGAGGGGATGTTTTACACCCAAAGCTTAATTGAGTATCAAAATAGTGTATTTTATTTAACTAAAAATCATTTACAGGTTAATAATGTACAAGATCTTAAACCCATCACTATTTTGGGATTTCAAAACGCAAAACATTACCTTGGTGACGAATTTGAAGCATTAGCAACAGCCAGCTCAAGCTACAGCGAAATATCAAATCAAAAAAGTCAGGTAGTCATGCTGTTTAATGGTCATACACAATCAATTGTGCTCGAGCGTCGTATTTTTGAGTATTATCGCCACCAACTACGTGACAAACTCAATACCAGCCTCCCGGTGACTGAAGTGGCATTATTTGCTCCTGCTGAACGCAAAATTGCTTGCCATGACAAACACACTGCCGCCATCGTAGACCGTGCAATATCAACGCTAAAACAGTCTTATCGTTACCAAGAGATCCTCGATTTAGCAGAGCAAAATAGTTACCAACCCGCACAATATTACAATCAACTCACTCGATAACGCGTTAAACAACTGAATAGATAAATCTTGAATCAACTCAGCATTAACATGTTAACGCTGTTTCATTGCTTGTAACTTACTTTGGTAGCGCTGTTTATTATTGCCATCACTTAACGCTAAAGCCCGCTTCATATTTTTCTCTGCCAAGCGCTCCTCACCCGTTGCCCAATATGCTCGCGATAAACCAAAATAAAACTCATGGCGATAATCTGCTTTTTCAACGGCACGTTTGTACCACACCAACGCATCTTGATATTGTTTATCAAAATAGGCTTGCTGAGCCATATCAAAATAATAAAAAGGATTATTAATACGTGCCAGTTCAAGCACTTTATGCACTTGCGCCCACTCTTCTAAGCGATCTTGCTCGCCTAATATTAACGCCAAATTATACAATGTAGATAAGTCGTGCGGGTCAACATTCAGTGCGGTGCGATATACCCGTTCGGCGGCATCGTTGTCACCTTTATGGCGATAAATAACGGCAAGTGTATTAATGGCAGCAACATAACGTGGATGTAAAATGATGGCTTTTTTCACCAGAGCATAAGCCCTGTCATAATCACTGTTAATTAAAGCTTCAGCGGCAATATTGTTGTAATACATAGCGCTAAGTTGGCGTTTATTGACCTGCTTTTTCTTGTACGCTCGAACCGAACGCTCAGGCAAAAAATCAACCAACACCTCTGCCCCTCTAAATAGCACGGTATGATTATTTTCTGGCGGCATCAAACTCAAATTCACATGGCCATTGACCAAGAAAAATCCGCCGCGACGGTCCCAAATAGGTTCAACATCAATATCGTTAAACTCAACCGGTACGCCTAACACGTCAGCTAGCGCAGCAGACAACACAACCAAAGACATACAATTGCCTTGTCGATTTAATACGGTTTCACTGGCAGAACGAGTGTAATGATCACGGTATTCAAATCCCCCCGCCTGTGCTCCAATGTATTGCGCTAACCATTCATTGGCTAACTTATTGTGACTACGAAGAGAATTTTCAGCTTGATATTGACGTCTAAATTTAGCAACAAAGGACGCAGGCAAACGATAAATATCATCCACATTAATGGTGCTTACAGGCGTAAACAGCTCATCTTTAAATAGGGTCTGTACATCAAGTTGCTTAACTGCTGATGAGGTAGACTGACAAGCGGTTAAGCTACATATTAAGCCAATTAAGATAAATGACCTGACTCTCAGTACTTTAGCACTTGCCGTGATTAGCCTCAGAGCGATAAAGCTTAATATTTTTACACTAGATAAAAATCCATTTTGATTCGGGCATAATGCCTTTTTGGCGCTCCTGCTTGGGTGATAAGCGAACATAATTCAACCCTCAGATAGGAATAAGCTATCTAAAAGCGTAGTCAATAGTCCTACTTTCAGCCACTAATTGATACTCATTGCGCAGAGTATTGCATAGAGTGTGCGCACTATGATGATTATTTGGGTAAAGCAGGATTGCGTTGATAAGGGTCAATTTCGATAAATAATTGTTGGTCTTGATATTGATAAGGTCGGTAATGATGTTGACCACATTGAAAGTAGAGGTAGGTAGTATCGACAGAAATGCAGTTTAACGGGAGAGATTGCAAAATATTTAATTGCTGTTGTTGTCTCATTAACTGTTGCCATTCATGTTGCAACAAAACCTCGTTACGCACCGCAAATGCATCGAATGCTTCAGAGGATTTACGCACCACAACAGTGCCTGCATTCACAGCAAAACTCAACATCACCAATGATATTACGCAAGCCAACTTAAATTGATTCACCATTGCCACATGCCTCTTTATACCATTGCGTGTTAGTAAATGATCTCTCAGCGAGAATTTAAAAGGGCTTAAACAAGGCGTATGACTGAATGAATAGTGGTTCTCTTTCGAAGTCATGCAACGCAGTGTAAGCCCTTTTAAAACTCGCCTGAAAGGAATGCCCCAGCGGCTTTTGCTTTACGTTCTCGCTATTTGAAAGGGAACAACCATTACTGCATAGCGACGCCTTAATCAAACACCGCTGGATGCATTCTGAGTGGTCACTTATTAATGCGCAATGGTATTATTTACATCATATGCCACCAACTTACTACAAATATGAAAAAACAGAACCCGAAGGTTCTGTTTTTTATACGTCGTTGACGGATCTAATTAACTTGCAGATTTAACACTCACAAACTCAGGGTATGCATCAACACCACAGTCAGATACATCCATGCCGTTATATTCTTCTTCTTCTGTCACTCGAATGCCCATGGTCATTTTTAACACAAACCATACGAGTAACGATGCAGAAAATACCCAGGTAAAGATAACTGATGCACCATATAACTGACTACCAAAGCTTGCATCGGCATTTGATAAAGGCACTAACATTAAACCTAAGAAACCGGCTACACCGTGAACAGAAATCGCACCGACTGGGTCATCAATTTTGATACGGTCTAATGCGATGATAGAGAATATAACCACGGCACCTGCAACTAAACCAATCACGGCAGCCATTAAGAATGATGGCGATAATGGGTCTGCGGTAATGGCAACTAAACCAGCTAACGCACCGTTTAAAATCATGGTTAAGTCGGCTTTGCCCCAAACTACCTTACAAACGAGTAGAGAAGAGATTGCACCAAAGGCCGCGGCTGAGTTGGTATTAACAAAGATTTTAGCGACTGCGGTTGCGTTTTCAGCATCAGACACTAATAACTGTGAACCACCGTTAAAACCAAACCAACCCATCCATAAAATGAACATCCCTAATGTCGCCATCGGTAAGTTTGAACCAGGAATAGGATTAACTTGACCGTTCGCGCCATACTTGCCTTTACGTGCACCGAGTAACAATACACCCGAAATTGCAGCAGCCGCGCCAGCCATGTGCACAATACCGCTACCAGCAAAGTCAAAGAAACCGGCTTCTGATAAAAATCCGCCGCCCCATGTCCAGTAACCTTCAACTGGGTAAATAACGGCTGTCATTACTACAGAGAATGCTAAGAAAGACCACAGTTTCATACGTTCTGCTACTGCACCAGATACGATAGACATCGCAGTTGCCACAAACACAACCTGGAAGAAGAAGTCAGACTCTAATGCATGATCTGCATCGCTTGCTTGTGAGCCAATTAACGAACCAAATGATGGCAAAATACCACCTTCAGTATTGTCAACGTACATAATGTTGTAGCCAACAAGCAAAAACATGGCACAAGCGATTGAGTATAAACACACGTTTTTAGTTAAAATTTCTGTGGTGTTTTTAGAGCGGACAAGTCCAGCTTCTAACATGGCAAAACCAGCAGCCATCCACATGACCAACGCACCTGAAATTAAAAAGTAGAAGGTATCTAATGCGAAACGTAATTCAGTGACTGTGAGCCCTAATTTTGTTAATTCTTCCATAATTGCCCCCTATAACGCTTCGTTATCAAGTTCACCCGTACGGATACGGATCGCTTGTTCTAATTCAGTCACAAAAATTTTGCCATCACCGATTTTACCGGTATGAGCCGCGGTGGTGATCGCTTCGATTAACATTTCTAAGTTTTCAGATTTAGTGGCAATTTCTAATTTTACTTTCGGTAAAAAATCCACTTGATACTCTGCACCACGATAAAGCTCTGTGTGCCCTTTTTGGCGTCCAAAGCCTTTAACTTCAGTAACAGTCATACCCTCAATGCCCATGCCTGCAATGGCTTCACGGACATCATCCAATTTAAATGGTTTGATGATAGCGCTGACGAGTTTCATCTCGACCTCCAAAAGTGTGAAAAAATATAGTTGTTATTGATTTGTTGTATTAACTAATTCAATCATTAGGCCACTTTTTTAAAGCCATGTTTTAAAACACTTTAATTTATATTCTTGATTGTAGACGCATATAAAAGCACCAATGACGTGCATTAAAAAATCAGTAGCGCCTTATTTTGGTGCAACAACGGTGTCAATCCATTTGTATGAGTTAAAGGAGGGATAATGTTAATTAAAATAAGATTATGAAAACTGAGGATGTTGAAAAATGAGGATTGTGGAAACCGAGAGTGATAAGAGCAAAAAGTCGCGATGGCTTAGAAAGATTAGAAATGGTAGTTATTGACACATCAGAGTGATGAAAAGGATTATCGCTGAAATAAGCAGCTTTTGCGCTACATTCTCACTATTTGAAAAGAACAACCATGGCGACATAGCGACGCCTTAATCAAAAACCGCTAGATGTATTCTGAGTGGTCACTTATTAATGCGGATTGGTATTAGGCTAATCAAACCGCAAAAATAAAAACCGCTCACTAGGGAGCGGTTTTGGCTAATCATTAACAAAATAACGATATAAGTCGCTATTCCATCATTGCTGATTACTTATATGTTGCTTCGCGTTTCTTCGCTTCTTCAGTCCACTTAGGCACAAGTGTTTTCTTGAATTCAGCTTTTTCAGCATTCATGGTTTTCATGTCCATGCCTAATGCTGCTTGCGCTTTTGCTTTAGTCGAAGTATCAGGATATGCAATAGGTTGTTTAACACCTTTAGCACCTAATACCTGAGCCAATTTAACACGAGCATCAGCAGCTTTATCTAATGCAGTACCTAAAATACGCAATACTTCTGCTGGAGCATGAGCTGATGCGCCATGTGATGCAGTCGCATAATCCCAACGCCATTGTGAATGACGAATATCCATTAGAATTGGTTTCATTTCCGCTTCAGTCGCACCGGCATCCCAAGCAGCTTTCGCTTCAAAGTGAGCTTTAACGAGTTGAGCTTCAACACGTGCTTTTAAATCTGCTGCTTTATGCTTACTTTCTTCAACTTGCTTAACCATGAACTCTTTGCTTTGGCTATGACATGTTGCACAGGTTTCTTCAAAGCGATCAAATGGGTTACCTACTTTATGGTCGGTAAATTTACGACCTTTATCGTTTGTCACTTTAGGCATATGACAATCAACACAGCTCACGTTATTTTGACCGTGAACACCCGTTTTCCAAGTTTCATAACCAGGGTGCTGCGCTTTTAACATAGGCGTTTTAGACACGGCATGAGTCCAGTCAGAGAACTCCATGCTGTCATAGTACACTTCCATTTGCTCAACAGTGGTTCCCATATCCCAAGGGAATTTAACAAAACCAGGACGTTCTGCTGTTTTCTCGAAATAGTATTCAACGTGACACTGAGCACACACCATTGATTGCTTGTCTTTACGAGAAGCTTTATCAAATGGGGTATTGATTGTGTTCATTGCGCGTTCAACATATGGACGTGACATACGTAACTTTGGTGAACCCTTCTCATGACAATCGCCACAACCTAGAACATTAACGATTTCTGGTCCGCCTTTAGCCCACTTACCGCTAAAGTAACCGTCTTCACCTTGCTCTTCAATCACGCGAGGTACATCAGGGCTTTTACAGCTCCAACAAGCCATTGGCATTGGGCCATCTTCTGCATTTTTGGGTGCGCCAGTACGTAATGTGTTAGTCACATCCGTCACAGCGTACATATGGCCACGAGGTGCATTATAGTCTTTCGCGAAACCATAACCGGCCCACAATACAACTAAGCTAGGTACTTGCTCTAACATATCAACAACTTCTTTGCTTTCTTCAGTTGCATGCCAGCTGTTATATTGATTTGAAAATTTATCTTTATAAACCTCATTACGAGGTTCGGTTTTATCACTCGCCATTGCGCCTGCAGCCATAAAGCTGGCAGCGATAACAGCACTGAGTGCAATTGATTTTACGTTCATCTTCATCACCCTTTATCTCCGTGTTACATTATATTTATGTTAATAATCACGACATCTCCACTAACAAAAGTAGCCATTAACCTCGAACTTAGACATACCCCTAATGGGGTATAGAGGTGAAAGTTTGCGCCAGATCAACATGTAAACAGGATGTATCTCACATTTCTGTAAAATGGTTAATGTAATGCAGACACACCTAATGTAGAACACACGATTAGATAAGGGTTAAAACCCTATTTTTGTCTGATCTATATTCCATTTTTTCGTCATGTTAAGTAGGATTTTATGTTCACTCGAGGCAGTCTTACCTCCACCATTTTAAGCTTAATGCTGTTGCTGATTTTATTGTCATCAAGCTTAGCAGTGTTTTCCATCGTTAACTTAACTTTTAGTCTAGACGATGCGAAAGGGATTAATGCTTCTGGCTCAATGCGCATGCAAAGTTACCGTTTATTGCTCTTTACCAATGCCGGCAGCATCAACACCGATGAAAAAATTATCGAATTTGAAAATACCCTTAATTCTGATGCACTAAAAAGAACGCTTGCCTGGTACAGCCCACAAGAATTGAGCGAACAATATTTGTTGGTTATCGACAAATGGCAGGTGATGAAAACCTACATTGAAGAAGGCAATGCACGCCTTTATTCAGTCGCATTAAAAGACTTTGTCGATACCATTGATACGTTAGTATTGAAGATGGAATTGTTTGCGGCATTTAAGCTAAAACTACTGGTTATTGGCCAAATTATTGGCTTAGTGATTTTGCTTGTGATTGCATTTATTTCGGTACTATTTACGCGTAAACGAGTTGTTAAACCGTTGCAATTATTAATGGACAGCGCGGCCACAATCTCTAAGGGTAACTTTAAAGTAGAGATGCCTAAAACGGGTTATATAGAGCTCACCGCGCTCGGTAATGCATTGCAAAAAACGGCGGCCGAGTTAGCCGATTTGTATGAAGATTTAGAAGGTCAAGTTAACGACAAAACCCTAGCTCTGACTCGAGCCAATAACGAGCTTGGTTTCCTCTATGACAACCTCGTTATGCTCCATGCCGATAAACTCGACTACAAAGCGTTACAATCTGCGATCAATCAACTGAAAGGCTTTGAAAACCTGGATTTTCTCAGGTTAGTGATTAAGCATGAAGATGACTCAAGCGATGTCATTAAAGCGGAAGGCGGCTGGCCAGATGAAGCAAACAACATAAAGTCAGTACAGTTTCCATTAACGATTGAGGCAACCAAACTGGGCTATTTAGACGTCATATCAAGTCAGCCCTTAAACCGTCAGTTATTTGAAAATTTTGCCATGATGCTATCGCGTTCTATCACCATTCATAATGCAACAGAACAACGCCAACAACTGGCGTTAATGGAAGAACGTGCTGTTATCGCCAGAGAGTTACATGATTCGATTGGGCAATTATTGTCATTTTTAAAAATTCAGGTCAGTTTACTTAGAAAAAGCTTAGATCAAAGCTGCCGCAGCCCAGTAGTTGAGGGGCAGTTGATAGAGATCAATGAAGGCGTGAGTACAGCGTATGTACAATTACGTGAATTATTATCAACCTTTAGATTAACCATTAAAGAACCCAACTTAAGCCAGGCGATTGAGGTCATGCTCGATCAATTGCGCCAACAAAGTGATGTTGATATTAAGCTTAATTACAAATTGTCGGCTCATTTACTGGAAGCAAAGCAACATATTCATATTTTGCAATTGATACGCGAAGCAACGCTAAATGCAATAAAACACGCCAGTCCGTCTCATATAATGGTAGATTGTCAGTTAACAAAAAATGGTATGATAACCATAGCGATATGCGATGACGGTATTGGTGTTGCACATTTACAAGAACGCGACCAACATTTTGGTATCGGTATTATGCATGAACGAGCCAATAAACTAGATGGCATAGTGTCGTTCAACAGTAATCAGCATGGCGGCACCACCGTTACGCTCAGTTTTCCACCTCAACAGGAGCCTTTAAATGGGTAAGCCGTATTCCGTACTTGTTGTAGATGATCATCCCCTGTTACGCCGTGGCATTTGCCAGCTTGTCACCTCTGACAGTGATTTTTTACTTTTTGGCGAAACGGGCACTGGCTTAGAAGCACTCACAGCCGTTGCTGACAATGAACCCGATATCATTTTACTCGACTTAAATATGAAAGGTATGTCAGGCCTCGACACGCTTAACGCCATGCGCCAAGAAGGGGTTACCGCGAGAATTGTCATTTTAACCGTATCAGACGCCAAGCAAGATGTTATTAGACTGCTTCGTGCAGGTGCTGATGGTTATTTACTTAAAGACACTGAGCCTGATTTATTACTTGAGCAACTCAAAAAAGCCATGTTAGGCCATAGAGTCATTAGCGAAGAAGTTGAGGCTTATCTTTACGAGCTAAAAAATGCTACTGATGACAACACCTGGATTGAAAGCCTCACACCACGTGAATTACAAATTTTGCAGGAACTTGCGGAAGGGAAAAGTAATCGCATGATTTCTGAAGACTTACACATCAGTGAAGGCACGGTAAAAGTGCATGTAAAAAATTTACTGCGTAAAGCGAATGCCAAATCACGCACCGAAATGGCAGTACGTTATCTTAATAACTAGCCGAGTAAACGCTGTAAAGTAATCACCCAGTCAACACGCTTTTGATGAACATTGCGATTGGCGATACCCCACACCAGAGCGTGGGGTATTCTTATTTTTGATTAATAAAGGCAAGCCAGCTTTGCAATACAGACTCAAAGTCTTCTAAACCGCAATACGACTCCGACTCCGCATCATACAAATTCATTGCGTCATCTAAATAATGCTCTTCTTCAAAATCGATGACATTAGCAAAAACTCGCACCTGTTCTGTGTCGATATCGATGGTCAAGTCAGCACCGACGTGACGCCACTGATTTTTACTGCCTGATTTAATTAAAATAATTTGAGTCAAAATATTATTAGCTCGGCTGTTATCGTCACCTAGATCTTCAGCAAACCAGCGGCCTAATACTTCATGCCCCATACTAAACTCAGCAAAAACCGTTCCTTCCAAACGGTTACGACGAAATTGATATTCCATTATTGTTGCTCTGTAATTAGCGTTATCACTATTTTAACCGAAGAAACCAAAACCTGCTGCCTGTAATGTCGTCGGATCAGTCCACATCAGATTAAATGTTAGATAAATATAGGGTTTCATTCGCTATAATCAATATATATACCCAATAAACCTGGGCCAAACTTAATGGCTGTGATAGCGAACACTTGGAATGATAAACAATGAATACTGGTTTTATTTATAGCTTACTGTTAACGGGGCCAAATGCAGGCCAGTCTCTGAGCGAGGAGCAAGTGGCTCAATGGCAGCCTCAGGATGGCTTATTGTGGCTACACCTTCGCTATCGTGAACCTAAAGCCCGTAAATGGATCCTTAACTCGGGGCTCGACCGTGTCGAAACCGATACCTTATTAGCCACCGATACTCGCCCTAGGGTCGTCAACTCAAACAAGGGGGTGTTGTTAGCGCTGCGCGGAGTGAACTTAAATCCCAATTCAGATCCTGAAGACATGGTCGCGATACGCATTTATGCCGAAGAGCATAAAATCATTTCAACCTGCGAGCGTCAGCTGCAATCGGTTATCGACATTGCAGATGCCATTTCCCAAGGTAAAGGCCCTATCGATACCGCTGCATTTATCATGGCCATTTGTGAACGTTTAACGCATCGTAAAGTTGAATTTATCGGTAAACTTGAGGAGCAACTCGACGAGTTAGAAGAGCGCGTGGTGACTAAAGTCAATAAAAGCTTACGTACCGACATTGCCGAACTTCGCCGTCAAACCGTAGTGCTTCGTCGTTACCTAGCGCCACAGCGTGAAGCTTTTTCGCGGATGTTACACGAAACCAACGAGCTCTTTGACGATAATGACAAAGTCCGTTTACGTGAAATCCATGAAACCTTAATTCGAGTGATTGAAGATCTTGATGCCATACGTGACAGGGCCAGTGTGACGCAAGAAGAACTGCAATCGCAACAATCAGAACAGGTGAACCAACGGCTGTACTTTTTATCTTTGATATCGGCCGTATTTTTACCACTGGGCTTTTTAACTGGCCTGCTCGGCGTCAACATTGGTGGTATTCCAGGTGCAGAGACTAACTGGGCATTCGCCGCATTCTGCGGTGGCTTATTTGGCCTTATCGCCTTGCAAATGTATTTATTTTATCGTTTAAAGTGGCTGTAAACGTTAGGTTTATTAACCTGAGCCCGGGATAAGGGATGAACTTATGCTATTTAAAATCAGCATGTTACACCTCCTAACTTTCAAGCTTATCATTTGTTCTGCTAACAAGGCGAATTGACGCGTCAATAGCTAGCCTATTGTAAGTCGATTCAACACAGTTAGCAGGGCAAAGGGCTGTTTGAAAGGCGTTTATTATCCCGGGCTTAGGTTATTAGCCGTTGATCTGGGTAAAACGACCAAGTTACACCCAATAAAAAAGGACGCTTAGCGTCCTTTTTGTTATTAACTCAATCATTTGGGCGTTAACACCAAACACGAGTCAGCATGTATTCACACTATTACTTGGTCGCAGCAGCGGCAGCAGCAGCGGCTTTTTCTACAGACACAAGTTCAACTTCGAAAACCAATGTTGAGTTAGCTGGAATAGTGCCAGTATCGCGGTCGCCATATGCAAGTTCTGCAGGGATAACAAACTTATACTTAGCGCCTACAGGCATTAACTGTACGCCTTCAGTCCAACCAGGAATAACACGGTTTAATGGGAACTTAGCCGTTTCACCACGAGCATATGAACTGTCGAACTCAGTACCGTCAATTAACGTGCCACGGTAATGTACTTCAACGGTGTCTTCTGCAGCAGGTTTGTCGCCTTTACCCGCTTCTAATACTTCGTATTGAAGGCCAGATTCAGTCGTAGTTACGCCTTCTTTGGCTTTATTGTCTTCTAAGAATTTTTTGCCTTCAGCAACTGATTTAGCCGCTAACGCTTCAGCTTGCTCTAAACGCTTGTCGTTTAACTTTTTGTCTAGGTCTTGTAATACAGTTTGCATTTCTTCTTCGGTCAACTGCATTTCTTCGCCTAAGCCATCGCTAAAGCCTTTGATAACCATAGTACGGTCAACAGCAAAACCTAACTCTTCTTGCTCTTTAATGTGACCAGACATGTACTTACCAATTGAACCACCCACACTGTATGCTTCTTTTTGAGCGTCAGTTGTTAACTCTACTTTCTTTTGTGCTACGTCTTGTTCTTGGTTACATGCAGTCAAACCAACAACAGCTAATGCAACTAACGATAATTTGTAAATAGATTTCATTAAAGCTTCCTCAGCATCCTTTAGTGGTTACAATAACCTAATACATTCTAACTATGAGATGTTTTAGTGGTCATGTTCGCTTGCCACTTTATACTAGTTAATGGGGTTATACCATTGGGTCAACCTTATATCACAAGGTTTACGACAATAATTCAAGGGGCAAGTTCATGACACGGGTTTCAATGCTGTTTTTTTGCTCAACTTGGCTGTGCGTATGGCTTTTATCAGGTTGCCAACCCGCACCAAACAAGGTTGTCGAGATCACGACTGACGCCAGTTACAGTGCGAGCTTGTCTGCCGACGGCCAATTAGCATTGGTGAGCACCGCCAACAATGGGGTACAAGTGTGGGATTTAACCGGCCCAAGCATGTCCTACCAATGGCTTCAAGGTCAGCAAGATAACACCAGTAATGTCATCGATACGGCAATATCAGCCAACAATGCCTTTGCCGCGACCATTAGCAGTAGCTCATTAGCCATTTGGCGCTTAAATGATGGCAGTTCAGTCGGGTGGTGGTCACTGCCCTCGTATGCTCAAAGTGTCGCTATCGCCGATAATGGCCAAACATTAGTGGGACTTGTTGATGGTTCAGTGATGTCACTATCGCCACAAAAAAGTCGTTTAATTCAATTTTTAGGTCATCAAGAAAAGGTCAATAGCGTCTCGATAAGTGCCGATGGTCAAACGGCGCTAACAGGCGGAAATGATGGCAAAGTGATGTTATGGAATAGCCAAAGCGGCCAACCCATTAAGCAATGGCAATTAAGTTCACGTATTACCAAAGTTCTCATCAACGACAGTGGCAGCTTAAGTTTTGCGGCTGACATCACCGGCAATGCTACCGTGTGGCAATCAGCTTCTGGTGAGCCGTTGAGTAAACTAAATATTATTCGCCGCCAAATGAACTTTTCCTCCGCACGCTTTGTCAAAAATGATACACAACTGCTCACAGGTACGCCCTCAAAAGAGATTTTTTTGTGGCAAGTTGACTCTGGTGAATCCTCAGGGCACTGGCAAGTTCAGCTGAGTAAAAACACCCAAAACAGAGGCGCTGTAGTATACTCTGCCGCAATGACAGCCCAAGGCACCATTGTCAGCATTAGTAGCCAAGGTTTAATTGAATATTGGCAGCAGTAACAGAGATAAATAGAGGCCCATATGGAGCACGTTTTGCAGAAGATTGACGACCTTGAAATGAAGCTTTCTTTTCAAGACATCACCATTGAAGAACTTAATCAAGAAGTGATTAAACTCAATACATTAGTTGCCAGACTACAACAGCAAATGCTATTAATGGTCAACAAAATGCAAGCTATGGAGCCGAGTAATATGGCATCCCAAGCCGATGAAACACCGCCACCGCACTATTAATATCGTCATACTCAATACCATGACAACACACGTGTGGTTAGGCTCATTGGTAAATAGCTTGTCATTGCTCCCCTTAACGATTAGCAGGCATACATGAACTTAAATCAACACCTCGCAATAGCCACGACAGGCGATGATATTCTCACGCTGATGGCTGAGCCTGTGACGGTGTTTGATGATAAATTGCGTACTTTGGCCGATAGCATGCTTAGCACCATGCTCAGAGCTAACGGTGTCGGTATAGCGGCCACACAAGTGTTTAGCCCAGCGGCAATGTTTATCATGGCATCCAATCCAAATGAACGCTATCCAGATGCCCCCGTGATGTCGCCAACTGTAATCGTTAACCCCAAGATATTATCAACCTCAGCGGCCACAGAAGCTGGCATTGAAGGCTGCTTATCCATCCCGGGGCAACGCATAAGTATTTTGCGTCATAACCAAATTGAAGTGCAATACCAATCACTTGACGGACAATGGCAACAACAAGTGTTAAACGGTTTTGTTGCGCGTATTTTCCAGCATGAATATGACCACCTGCAAGGCATTACTTTACTTGAACGCATTAACTTAATGACGTCTCAACCAGAGGTGATGCCATGCTAAAATCACTCTCTATAGCGTTTTTACTCATGGTAGGGCTGTCGGGTTGTGCTTATAACAGTGTGTTTGTCAATTATCCCTCACAAATCGCCCCGTATAAGCAGCAGTTGAGTAGTGACTCTCCAGCGGCAAATATCACCGATTTAGCTGACAATATTAGCGGCAATGATGGCCTGCTCTATGCCCAAGAGTCGGGACGAATTATGCAAATTGCCGGCGATTTTGCGCGCAGTAAAACCTATTATCAACAAGCGATTTCGGCATATCAAGCCTTTGACGACAAAGCGATTATTAGTGCTAGCAAACTCGGCTCTGGCGCAAGCAGTTTATTACTAAACGACAATGCCATACCTTATCGCGGCCCAGGTTATGAGCGCATTATGGTGCACCAGTATCAAGCATTTAATTATTTATTTAGTGGTGATGCACAAGGCGCATTAGTCGAAGTGCGCCGCAGTAATGAGCTGCAAAGCATTGAGCAAGCGCGTTATCAAAAATCGCAAAAGTCAGTACAAAATATGGCGAATGGCACCATCGATGCGCAAATGGCGCAATTGGGCCAATCTGCTGGGAGCGTCACCAGTTCATTTTTAAATGCATATAGCTACTACATAACCGGCTTACTGCACGAACTGGCTAACGAGCCAAACGATGCATTTATTGATTACCGTAAAGCCGCGCAAATCACCCCAGACAATCGTTACTTGCAACAAGATTTAGTCCGCTTAGCCAAGCAATTGGCCATGCCTCAATTTGATGAGTTTCAACAACGTTGGGGCGATGCGGTGATGCCAACGGCTGGTCAAGGCCAAGTGGTATTTATTGTTGAGCGAAGCTTTGTGCCAGAAAAACAAAGTATTACTGTACCGTTTCCGATTAATGGCAATATACAAAGTGCGTCACTCGCCACATATCAACCGCAACGACAATTAACCACGACAAGTCTAATTCAAGGCTTGGGTGATAATCTAGAAGCGCAAAACATTGCCAATATCGACGCATTAGCGATTAATGCCTTAAAAGAAGACCTACCTGCAGCGTTATTTCGCCAGGCAGCAAGGATTTACGCCAAGTACGAATTAAATCAAAGTGTGCAAAGTAGTAGCCGACGAGCCAACAATCAAGTTGATGCTGGCGCACTTGTGATGCAAATTTTTAACGTGATTAGCGAACAAGCAGACCGCAGAAGCTGGTTAACCTTGCCGCGCCAAGCTCAAATAGCAAAGCAATTTATCGATGCTGGCGACTACGATATTCGCTTAAATAACAGCCAAAATGTGAAAATTGAAGTAAAACCAAGCCGTACAACATTAATTTGGGCAATAGAGACTGGAAATCGTACCCGTTTTTATTCGATAATCATCTAATAGATGATAACCCTTATCAACTGTCACTCATCACCAATGGAATTTATTATGAAAAACTTGAAACTGATATTTGTGTTAGCCGCAGTGATAGGGCTGAGCGCCTGTCAATCTAAAGTAGAATACGGCGATGCTACTGAAGTAGAAACTGTTAACGAAAACTTTGGATCAACTGATCTGCAAGACATTGCTGCTAAAATGGTCGACAGCATGATGACATTCCCACCAGTGGTTGTCATTACCCAAAATAATCGTCCGATTATATTTGTCGATAAAATTAAAAACAAAACCTCTGAGCATATTGATACCGAGTCTGTTACCGACACGATTAGCAACAAGTTACTCCGTTCTGGTAAGTTCCGTTTTATCGACATGACAAAAGTCGACACTGTGCGTAAACAGCTAGATTATCAAAATAATGCTGGCATGGTAGACCCAACAACCGCGATTAAATTTGGCCGTCAAATTGGCGCGCAGTATATGTTATACGGCAACTTATCGAGCATCGTTAAGCAAGATGGCAGCACCAAAGACGTGTACTACAAAATGACCATGCGCTTAATGGATCTTGAAACAGGCTTAATTGAATGGTCTGACGAAAAAGAAATTCGTAAGGTTAAATCGAAGTCATTTTTAGGCTTGTAATACACAAGCACATAGCAATAAAGCCGACATTGATGTCGGCTTTTTCATACACCCAATAATAAGTTAGGAACACTAACGTGAAATTGTTATCCACTGAATTGTTTAGTCCACGGGTTATTAAAACCGCTTTTGTTGCATTATGTTGTGCCAGCGTGTTCAGCTGCAGTAGCTCACTTTCAACCTCATCTTTACAACGTGACGGTTCGGCTTATATCAGCCAGGTGCAAGCGCAAGCACGTGCCAATGTGGTATCAAATGTACAATACGATTTGACCTTCTTTTTAAGTGAACACAGTCAATTCAGTGCCATCTCGACAGTACACTTTGACCTAAGCAGTGTGCCTAAATCGTTAACGCTCGATCTCAATAAAGCCAACATTAAACAATTTACCATTAACGGCACCAAGGTATACCCTAACTACAACGGCGCTTACATCGTTATTAATCAAAGTTTATTGGTGAGCGGCAACAACACTGTTGCAGTCGAGTTTACTCGTGAGCACAGCACCAATGGCGAAGGTTTACATCGCTTTGTTGACCCAATAGACAGTAAAGTTTACTTATACTCGCATTTTGAGCCCGCGGCCGCGCAACAAATGTTTGCCGTGTTTGACCAGCCAGACTTAAAAGCCACCTACCAAATTAATGTACACGCGCCCAAAGACTGGCAAGTGATTAGCGCCATGCGTGAAACAAATGTGGTCGATCAAGGCGATACCAACCTGTGGAACTTCCCTGTTACGCCTAAATTAAGCCCATATAACTTCTCGATGCATGCGGGCCCTTATAAAGTCTGGGAAGACAATTCAGGCCGCTATCCGATGCGCTTATTCTCGCGTCAATCGGTTGCCGAGCAAGTTACACCACAAGATTGGTTTACCTATACCAAACAAGGTTTAGACTTTTTTGACCGCTATTTTGGTATTGCTTACCCGTTCAAAAAGTACGATCAAGTATTAGTGCCAGACTTTTTATACGGCGCGATGGAAAATGCGGGCGCAATTACCTTCTCAGAAGATCGTTTCTTATTTAATGCCAAAATGACCGCCGAACAAAAAGAGCGTTTAGCCGGGGTTATCATGCATGAAATGGCTCACCAATGGTTTGGTGATTTAGTCACCATGAAATGGTGGAACGGCTTATGGTTAAACGAAAGTTTCGCCTCATTTATGGGCACATTAGCCACCAGCGAAGCCACCGAGTTTAGCCATGCTTGGCGCACCTTTTATGCCTCTGGTAAACAAGCGGCATATCATCAAGACAGCTTAGTCACCACTCACCCAATTGAAGTGCCTGTAGCCACTAGCCAAAATGCATTTGATAATATTGACGCCATCACCTATCAAAAAGGTGCCTCGACCATTAAACAGCTGCGACATCTTTTAGGCGAAGAAACCTTCCGCAGTGGAGTTAGTCAATATTTAAAACAATACAGCTATCAAAATGCCGAACTCAACGATTTTATTAACAGTTTAGCCAAAGCCAGTGGCCGCGATTTATCGCTATGGACCAAAGAATGGCTATACGCAGCAGGCGTTAACACCATCAAGGCGCAATACACTTGCCAAGGTAATCAAATAGACTCATTTGCAATAATACAAACCGCAGAAGACAGCCAACACCCTACGTTGCGTGAACAACGTGTACAAATTGGATTGTTTAGCAAGCAACGTTATGGCTTAGAAATGCAGCAGTCTATTGCGGTAACTTATAAAGGGGCTTATACCGAAGTTAACGAACTGATTGGCGAGATTTGCCCAGATTTAGCCTATCCAAACTACGACGATTGGGGTTTTGTTAAAGTCGAATTAGATCAAAAATCATTTACGACCGCCAAACAATTACTGAGCCAAGTGAGCGATCCGTTATTACGTTCGATGTTATGGCAAAGTATGTGGGACAGCGTGATTGACGGTAAAACATCACTGGATCAATTCTTAAATATTGCCCTGATTAATGCGCCGCTCGAAAAAGATTACACCATTTTAGGTCAAGTGCTGGATAACATGCAGCGAGCCAAAAACTACCTTGACCTTATGGCGCCGATGCATGCCAGTTATAACAGCAAAATATCAAAAGCACTTAGCCAAATGAGTTTGCGTATGAGCATGGAAAGCTACCGTAACCGTGATTTTCAACGTCGTTGGTTCGATGCCTACATCAGCTTATCAAGCCACGGCGATGCGCTTGAGCATATTCAATCGTTACTGCAAAGCAAGAGCCACATTAAAGGCTTAAGCATAGATCAAGACTTACGCTGGGCCATGATCCGCCAGCTAAACCGTTATGATTACGGGGATGCTCAAGCATTCTTGGCTAAAGAGAAGCACCTTGATCAATCTGACTCTGGTGAAAAGGCCGCGATTGCAGCCGAAGTTGTCCGCCCACAGTCATCCCTTAAGCGCCAGTGGTTAAATACCATTGAACATAACGACAGCATGGCATTTTCAAAGGTACGCGTTGCTATGTATAACCTTTATCCTGCCGAACAAAAGCTATTGAGTGCAGCCACTGCCGAACAACGCTTTGCAAACTTAGCGCTAATGGACGATAAAGGGCCAGTGTTTATGCGCAGCTTTGCAGCGCAATTAATTCCAACCGATTGCAGCTCAAGCAATATTGATGCAATTAGCCAGGTATTAAACAGCGAAACCGGTTTATCAAAACTGGCCAGACGCGCACTGCTTGAAACTCGCCAACAAGAACAGCGTTGTGTGAGCATTAAGCAAAAGCTCAATTAACAGCCTTAATTGAGCAGCCTTTTAAAACGTAAAAAGCCGGAGCAATCCGGCTTTTTTGTTAGTGAAATTAGCCTGTACGCAATGCTAATATTTTACCGATATCCAATGGTGGCTTAAATTGACTAAAAGCGGTGTGCTGTTGATCAATGGCATAGATTGACATTCTGTCGGCTAGCTCATTACCTTCAATGCCGATATGGGCTGCAACATGTTGAATGGTGAGCTTATCTTTAATCGCATCATAAAGTTCATGCGCTTGTTTAATAATATCTAGGTTAGCGATTTCGCCACCTTTGCGGGTCCAGCCTTTTGACTTCCAACCGTAAGCCCACTCGCTAATGCACTTAATAGAATATTGCGAGTCACTCATAATCTGCACGCTATGCCCGGCATCTAAAGCCGTTTTAGCCATCAATAAGGCTTGATGTAATGCATTAAGCTCTGCGGTATTGTTGGTGCCATTAGGGTTGAATGAACCATACCATAGCTCGGCAAGTTGAGCTTGACGATATACTGCAATACCAGAACCCGCTTTACCCGGATTGGGCTCACAACCGCCATCGGTGTAAATCACTACATCAAACTGCGACAGTACCGCATTGTTAGACGCTTGGGTTGCAGTACTGCTGCTCGCTTTCGCCTTAGTGCTTGTCGTTTTCGTGTCCGATGATTTAGCGGAAGCCTTGCCAATACTGCTGTGCGGCGACTTGGCAAAAGCCGCTTTCGCTTCAGCTTCAGTGGTAAAGGATTTGTATTTAGCCTGAGGAAACTTATCAACGGAACGTTTGGTCACATCCCAGCTGGTAAAAATACCCGTTTCGCGCCCTGCCCAAACTACATAATACTTCTTTGCCATTGTGGTTTATCCTTGCCAAATCAATGCAATACCATTCCGCGTTAGTAAATGATCTCTCAGCGAGAATTTAAAAGGGATTAAACAAGGCGTATGACTGAATGAATAGTTGTTCTCTTTCGAAGTCATGCAACGCAGTGTAAGCCCTTTTAAAACTCGCCTGAAAGGAATGCCCCAGCGCCTTTTGCTCTGCGTTCTCGCTATTTGAAAGGGAACAACCATTACTACATAGCGACGCCTTAATCAAAAACCGCTGGATGCATTCTGAGTGGTCACTTATTAATGCGGAATGGTATCACATCATGCCACGATTAATTTTGGCTTTAAAACAAAACCTACAACATAGGCAGGTTTTGCTGATTGTTTATTCAAATCAATCAAAACAACAACGCACAATATGACTAGTTGACGATAATTGGGCCATCTATATGCTGATGATTCACCCCGCCAGAGCCTGCGCTCACAATCTCAAGTCCTTTAGTATTACTGACATTAATGCCACCAGAACCATCACTAATGGTGACTTTACCGTTAACCTGATCGATATTAATCGAGCCAGAACCATCGCTCACCTCAATATCACCTAGCACTTGTGAGATGTTAATAGAGCCAGAACCGTCTTGCAAGGTCACATCACCAGTCACATTTTTCATATTAATTGAACCAGAACCATCAGCCAGCGTCACTGCGCCGACATGGTCCATCACAATGCTACCGGAGCCGTCTTTAAGTTTAATGGCGGCCGCTACATCAGTTATCTTAATCGAGCCAGAACCGTCGGTAATATCTAGCGCTAAAGCCGCTGGTACAGTCAGTAACACATCGATAAAAGGAGATTGCTCCATAAAACCGTCAGACTGAATATCGGCAACAAACATGCCATTGTCGCCTTGTTTGTTTAAGGTTAATTCAATCTCAACATCGTCGCTGTCTTTATCCGTATAAATATCGGCCGTGACTTCAATGTTTGTTTGCCCCTCTACCCCTTTAACGGTTAATTTACCCGCGCCAGTATTAGCCACTAATTGGTTTAGTGATTGGCTGTCTAGGGTCATTTTTTGTTGGGTATGTGTTAGTTCTGCATTCACGTCGGCAGAATCTGCTAACGAGAATATCGACTCAGCTTCAGTGTATGACGCGCCAAAAATCGTCGCACCTAATACTAAACCTACAGTTAGGCTAATGGTCGCAATACGAATAGACATAGGTTAAATTCCTTTTAAAAGAGATTCGAAATAGAATAGGCTGATACACAAGGTTAGTCGCAAACTGACTAATACATATCATCACCTGATAGCTATCACTAAGCAGGTTTCATACCAAAAAAGTAAGCTGTTGTTTTAAATCGCTTATAATTATTTTATGATAATACTCATTGAGCTAAAAAATTAAAACTTCACCTAAAACAACACAAAGTGGTGAATATCACTACCCGATAAATCCAATATTGAATAACAAATATTGAACAACGAATAACGACAACTTATGACAACAATTCAACACGACCATCTTCATTGCATCGATATCATTGTCGGCTCTACCAATCCAGTAAAAATAAATGCTGCCAAAAACGCCATAGCGCAGTATTACCCCAACAGCACTGTGCGCTGCCAAGGTATGCATGCACCCTCGCAAGTGGCAGAACAACCGATGACCGAAGCAGAAACCAAACTAGGCGCCATTAATCGTGCTCGTTATTGTCAACAACAGGCACAAGTTGCAGACTTTTATGTGGCAATGGAAGGCGGCGTTGACCAATTCGATCATGGCCCTGCCACGTTTGCTTATATGGCGATTATCAGTAATGACACTTTATCGGTCGGCCGTAGCGCCAACTTACCCTTACCGCCGACCGTATATGATGCTCTAGCCGCGGGCGAAGAACTCGGCCATGTGATGGACCGAATGTTTAGCACCCAAAATATCAAACAAAAAGGCGGCGCGATAGGCTTACTGACCCAAGGTTTAGCCACTCGTGAAAGCATTTATACCCAGGCGCTGCTACTGGCCATGACCCCTTTTATTAATGCGGAATTATTTAATGACTCAACACTCTAGTATTTCAAGCCACAGCGTCAATGCCATAATCCGTAGACTCACAGCGCAAGATGATGCCGCAATAGCCGCGGTTATCCGTGAAGTGTCGGCAGAATACGGCTTAACCCCAGATAAAGGCTTTAGCGTGGCTGATAAAACCCTCGACAGCTTAAGTGAAGTGTATCAAGCACAAGGCTCACAATATTGGGTGATTGAATACCAAGGTAAGGTCGTTGGCGGCGCCGGCGTTGCAGCGCTTGCGGGGAATATTGGCGTGTGCGAACTGCAAAAAATGTATTTTAACCGCGCCATCCGCGGCCAGGGCATGGCCAAAAAACTTACCCAGCAATGCATTGAGTTTGCTAAAAACCAGCAATATCAATCGATGTATTTAGAAACCACAACAGTGTTAGTTGAAGCCTTAGCGCTCTATGAAAAATTAGGATTTAAACACTGTCAGCATTTAGGCGAAACCGGTCACGATGCCTGCGAAATCGCCATGATAATGGACTTATAGCTAAAAAGCATGCCATTAATTTACCTACCACCCAGCTTACTTTAGAGTGTTTTTTAAGCAGTCCTCTCCTAACCGTTTAATAGCGCTTTGCACGGATGCAAAAGCTTGGTAGCCTAAAATTAAGCACATTCCATAGGAGGAAGGTAATGGAATATCAACGTATCGGACATTCTACGCTTGAGGTGAGTAAAATTTGCCTTGGGACGATGACTTGGGGTGAACAAAATACCCAAGCACAAGCTTTCGCTCAACTTGACTATGCCATTGGCCAAGGCGTTAACTTTATTGATACCGCTGAGATGTATCCAGTGCCACCCAAAGCTGAAACTCAAGGCGAAACCGAACGCATTTTAGGTTGCTACTTAAAAGCGCAAGGTAATCGTGACGAGCTCGTTATCGCCACTAAAATCGCCGCGCCTGGGGGTAAAGGCGACTATATTCGCGACAATATGGCCCTAGACTGGCGCAATGTACATCAAGCTGTTGATGACTCACTGAGTCGGTTACAAATCGACACCATCGATTTATACCAAGTGCATTGGCCTGACAGGAATACCAATTTCTTTGGCGAAATGATGTATGAGCACGATGAAGATGAACATTACACGCCTATTTTAGACACCCTCGAAGCCCTCGCTGAAGTCATAAAACAAGGTAAAGTCCGTTATATTGGGATTTCGAACGAAACCCCTTGGGGCTTTATGAAATACCTTAAATTGGCTGAAAAACACGATTTACCGCGTATTGTCAGTGTGCAAAATCCTTATAACTTACTCAATCGCAGTTATGAGATAGCCATGTCTGAAATCAGTCACCGCGAAGACGTACCACTACTGGCTTATTCGCCATTGGCATTTGGGATGTTGACGGGTAAATATGAAAATGATCAATGGCCGGAAGGCGCGCGCTTAACGGTATACAAACGTTTTGCTCGTTACAACAGCACACAAGTTGCATTACAAGCCACTCAGGCCTATATCGACCTGGCGCGCGAGTTTGGCTTAACCCCAACAGAAATGGCCTTAGCGTTTGTTAATAGCCGTAAATTTGTGGCCTCTAACATTATTGGCGCAACAGACTTGCATCAGCTCAAACAAAATATCGACAGCCATAAAGTGACATTATCGACGGAATTAATGGTTAGGATTAATGAACTATCAACACTGTATCGTTTTCCTTGTCCGTAAACTCGATACATTAGGTTAATTGGCTAGCGTGTAACATTATGCTAATTGCCGACAAACCTTGCATTAGGCATCAAGATCACTGAAGATCTTGATGCCTTTTATTTTGATAAAGAACCCCATATTCATGAAGTCGATATCCCCATTGCCGTCGCAAGCGCCATTTGATCACCCTGCCATTCGCGATCAATTTCCGGCATTAAAGCAGACCCTAGGCGATCATCCTTTATGTTATTTAGACACTGCCGCAACCAGCCAAAAACCTCAGGCTGTGATTGATGCAATGAATGAGTATTATCAGCTCAACAATGCCAATGTTCATCGCGCAGCGCACCAATTATCGGCTCGAGCAACCAGCCAATATGAAGCGGTAAGGCTGCAGGTTGGCCACTTTATTAATGCCGCAAAGCCGCAAGAAATTATCTTCACTCATGGCACGACTGAAGCAATCAATATGGTGGCATACGGCTTAACTGCGCAGCTACAAGCTAATGATGTGATATTAATTGATACCGCAGCCCACCACGCCAATATTGTTCCTTGGCAGGAACTGGCAAAGCGCACTGGCGCGGTGATCAAACCGATCCCGCTGACAACTGACGCGCAACTGGATATAACCGTTTTTGATCAATTATTAGCCCTAAAACCTAAAGTGGTTGCCCTGTGCCATGTGTCAAATGCCTTGGGCACATTAAACCCAGTCAATGAGCTAGTCGCAAAAGCCAAAACCGTCGGCGCACTAACCTTAGTTGATGGCGCACAAGCTATTGCTCATCTAGATATTGATGTACAACACATTGATTGCGACTTTTATGTGTTTTCAGGTCATAAAATGTATGGTCCTACAGGTGTAGGTATTTTATACGGCCGCTTTGAACAACTAGATGCATTAACCCCCATGCTCACTGGCGGCGAGATGATCAAAACCGTTAGCTTTGATCGTACTGAATATGGTGAGTTGCCAAACAGGCTTGAAGCGGGCACACCAGCCATTGCCGAAGTCATAGGCTTAGGCGCTGCAATCACATTTTTGCAGGGCCTACCGCGCCAGCACATTAAAGCCCACGAGCAACAGTTAATGGGTTATTTACAACAGCAACTGCTTAGTTTGGGTGATATATCTTTGTACGGCATTGCAGATAATCCACTGCAGAATAATATTGGCTCTGTGGCGTTTAACGTAGCTAATGAGCATCACCAAGATGTTGGCATATTACTAGACCAACAGGCGGTTGCCGTTCGCTGCGGCCATCATTGTGCAATGCCACTGATGAGCGATCTTAATTTAGCCGGCTGCTGCCGCGCTTCAATTGGCATCTATACTAATAAGCAAGATATAGATCAATTTATTCATGCGTTAATTACGGTAAAAGAGTTACTGTTATAACTTGGCAACCTACGCGCTTTATGAGACAACACAGTTAATGACCCAAATTAGTGCAACTAATACACCAGAAAGTCAGTTATTTATCTCGTTACCTGCAGAGCTATCAACGGCAGTCACTCAGATAGAGCAAGCCAAAAACTGGCAAGACAAATATCGTCACATTATGCTACTTGGTAAACAATTACCGACGTTAGCCGATGAATTCAAGCAAGCTGATGCTCAAGTTAAAGGTTGTGAAAGCCAGGCCTGGTTATACCATCACCAACAAAACGGCCAGCATTTTTATCTCGCTGACAGCGATGCGCGGATAGTCAAAGGACTGATTGCCATTTTACTTGTGGCAACCCAGGGTAAAACCACTGAACAAATCAGCCAATTCGAAGTATCAGCTTATTTTGATCGCTTAGGCCTTAGTGGCCAGTTAAGTCCATCACGAACAAATGGCCTCAATGCATTAGCCGAAGCAATAAAACGTTATGCAAAAGAGAGTGTCACCTAAAAAAGTGCCGCCAATATCGGCCACAACTAAGGAATAATAATGACCCTAAAAGTCTGCAACCCAACACGCCGCCACATCATAAAAGGCCTTGGAGCAGCCACATTATTAAGTCCACTTTGTACGCTTCCTGCATGGGGAGCTCAATCTCACCGTCTGTATGTTGACGGGCTATCGTTTTTACCCAATGACATCAATGATGTTAAAGCCTCAAAACTCGATGCTTTTATTGCTGACATTTCTGCAATTGAAACCATCGAGCAAAGCGATGGCACCAAAAACTATAAACGCACTTATCAAGCCTGCATTAACAGCATTAAACAAGCAGCAAGCTCAGTTAATGCTAACCCTGACGTTTACTTGCAAGGCCTCACAGGCGCCGATATCGACAAGGCTCGGGCACAACAACGCACAGCAGTGTACTTTCAAATCCAAGGTGCTGATTGTGTTGAAGCCGATGGCATTTCAACCAATGGCAAGCCTCCACTTTGGCCACAGCTAGACTCACTGCATCAACACGGGTTGCGGGTATTACAGCTTACCCATCACTACGGTAATCGTTTTGCAGGTGGCGCATTAGACAACAATGGCAGCCAGGGCCTTAACGAGCCTCTTAGCGCCGCGGGTGTTGAGCTAATCGCAGAGCTTAATCAAAGAAACATTATGATTGATGTTAGCCACTCAAGCGAACAAACCGCGCTTGATACCGTCAAGGCTAGCCAATCACCTATTGTGCTAAGCCATGGCGCAGCTAGACACTTTGTCAATCATGCGCGCTGCTCGTCAGACGAGGTTATTCGTGCAATAGGCGACAGCGGCGGTATATTTGGGGTGTTTATGATGAGTTTTTGGCTAACAAACAACCCCACTCCAACCATAGAAGATTACATCGATCAGCTTGAATATGTCGCCAAGATCGGTGGTGTGGATTGCGTGGCGATAGCCAATGATTTCCCACTGCGGGGCCAAGAGAATTTATTAGCGTTAAACAACAATAATAGCGAAGGGGTAAAAGAGTACCTTGACTGGTGGCACAGTTTACAGAGTAGAAACGTACTCGGTTTTGATGTAGAACCTAAGCATGTGGTGATCCCAGAGTTTAATCATATCGATCGCATGAGCCGCATCGACGACGCACTCAAAAAAGCGCACTTTAAATCATCTGATCGCGATCGTTTTATGGGTGGAAACTGGCAAAGAGTGATGAAAAAAGTATTGCTATAAACCAATAAACTCACATAAAAAAAGGGCTGAATAATACTATTCAGCCCTTTTTCATTATTTGTTCAATGAGGTTTACATTCGAGACTTAAATCCCCGCACCAGCAATTTGTCTCGGTGGATTTAACACTTCGATTGCTTTTAAATAAGCTAATAAGCCATTCACTTGAGTACCAAGATCGCCTTTGCTGGTGTCTATGGTTAACTCAGCAGATTCAGGCACTTCGTATGGTGATGAAATACCGGTAAAGTTAGCAATTTCGCCTTTACGCGCTTTAGCATATAACCCTTTAGGATCTCGCGACTCACACACACTCAATGGCGTTGAAACATGGACTTCAACAAATTGACCTTGTGGAAATAATGCACGGACGCGATCACGCTCTTCGCGGGTGGGTGAGATAAACGCAGACAGTACCACTAAGCCTGAATCAACCATCAATTTAGATACTTCGCCCACACGACGTAAGTTTTCATCACGGTCTTCAAGGCTAAAACCTAAGTCTTTACATAAGCCATGACGAACGTTATCACCGTCTAACAAATAGGTATGAAAACCATGCTCAAATAACGCTCTCTCTAATGCGCCAGCAAGGGTTGACTTGCCAGAACCAGACAAACCAGTAAACCATAACAACACTGGGTTTTGGCCTTTTTGCGCCCCTCGGGCGGCTTGGTCTATCGAATGTTGATGCCAAACAATATTGCTCATAACAGCTCCTGATCTACGGCAATATACACCGCACGAAAACTCATACTAAAACGGGAAAAAATACGGTACAGCCATTAACACTATGGCGGAATACAAAACTGATAACGGTAAACCTAAACGCACAAAATCGCTGAGTTTATAGTTGCCCGCGTTGTATACCATCAGGTTAGTTTGATAACCGTAAGGAGAAATAAAGCTCGCGCTTGCGCCGAACACTACCGCCATAATAAATGGACGAGGATCAACACCAAAGCTTATGGCTATCGCATAAGCGACCGGGAATGCTAACGCCGCAGCAGCATTGTTGGTTATCAGTTCAGTGACAATCAAAGTGATAAAATACACGCCAACAAAAGCAGCAAATACACCGTAACCACTAAACACACTGAGTAAGCCCTGAGCCATTTGGTCTGCTAAGCCAGTTGTCACCATTAGGTTGGCTAACCCTAACGCACTGCCGACGATAACCACCAACTCGAGCGGGAAGCGTCGTTTTAGTTCAGTTAACGTCACCGCGCCAATCGCCACATAGCTGAGCAGTAATAACACTAACCCTTTGGCTAAGGGTAATACTTCAAAAATGCTCGCTAAGATAGTTAATGCAAATCCCGCTAACACCCAATTACCGCGTTTTTCATCTAACCGGACACTGAGGTCTAAACCACTAATGGCCGCAAAATCTGTGGTTAAATTGGGGCATTTTGAAAAACGATCGCCTGGGGTTAATAGCAATACATCTCCAGGCTGTAATACGATGTCACCCAGGCCACCCTTTAACGGCATATTGCCACGACGAATCGCCATGACTGCAGCGTCAAACACTTCACGAAATCGAGAGTCTTTTAAGCTCGTACCCACTAAACTTGATGATGGTGCTAACACCGCTTCCACCAAATTTTGGCCTTTAGCGTGTTGCTTACCAAACCATTCTAAGCCATCAAATTGATGCAATAATTCGACCGACTCCACCGCGCCACTAAATCGCAAAACATCATCTGCTTGCAACACCATTTGTGGTGGCACAGGACAAATGCGAATACCACTGCGTTCTAATTCAACTAAATACAGTTTTTTAAGTGCACGTAAGCGGTTATCGATAACACTATTACCCACCAAGGTGGAGGTTTTAGCCACGTGAGCTTCAAGCAAATAAGGCAATGCCTCGTCTTCTGACTCTTCGCGTCTGTCGGGTAAAAAGTTAGCGAGAATGGTCAGTAAAGTTAATCCACCCACCACCAACAGTGCACCCACCTGTGAAAATTCAAAAAAACCTAATGGCTTTAAGCCCGCATTTTCCACAAATGAGTTAACAATAAGATTGGTTGAGGTACCGATTAACGTTAACGTGCCACCTAAAATGGCAGCATAGTTTAACGGTAATAACAGCTTAGATGGTGCATGTGCTTGGTTTCGGCGCACAACACCAATAAGCGAAGCCACAACGGCAGTATTGTTAGTAAACGATGACAACAATGCTGTCGAGACACCGAGTTTAGCTAGGGTTGAAAACAGCGAACCTTTACCAATCACTTGGCTTAATTTACCTAACAAAGAGGTTTTCTCGAGCGCTGTGGCGGCAAGCACCAAGAGCACAAGTGTGATTAAGCCGTTATTGGTAAAACTACTCAGGCTGACACTTAAATCCACCAACCCGAGCATGTAACACAATAATGAAGCGAAAAAAAACATGGCGGCCGGAGTGGCAAGCCCAGCAAGGAGCCCGCCGACCAGTGCTAACAAGATAATCGCTAACAACCATATTTCGCTCATTAATTATTTTCCAAGTACGCTAATATCACGGGCATTCCAGTGTGGATAATGCTTACGGACCAACGCATTAAACTCAATTTCAAATGCACTAAATTCAGTATTGGTTTGCTTATCACCTTGATGACCACTCACAACCATTACGGCTGCGACTGTCGCATTTGATAAACGGTCGATTAAAATCATTCCGCCCGTATCGCGCACTAAGCTGTATGCATCTAATACAATCGATTCTGTAAGATCTAACTTAACTCTCGCGATGGTGTTTAAGCTCAACGTAGTCGCTGCACTGCGCTCAAGGGTATTTACATCGGTAACATATTCGATTTCACTGACAACAGCTTGAGTCTTTTTACCCGCCACTTTTACATCGTATAACTGACCGATTTGTAATGGCTTTTCATCCATCCACACTAAGTCTGCCGCGATATGGTTAGCCATTTCTGGTGCACTGTCTGGTTTAGCTAACAAATCACCACGAGAGATATCAATTTCATCTTCAAGGGTAATGGTCACAGCTTGACCCGCTACAGCCTCTTGCAAATCACCATCAAAGGTCACAATGCGTTCAATCTTGCTGCGCTTGCCTGAGGGAAGTGCTACAACTTCATCACCTACATTAAGCACACCAGAAGCTAATGTGCCTGCAAAACCACGAAAATCTAGGTTAGGGCGAGAAACATACTGCACAGGAAAACGAACCGGTAACTCGCTAAGCTCGCGCTGAGTATCAATCGTTTCAAGTAGTTCCAATAAGGTACCACCTTGATACCAATCACACTGCGTGCTGCGGTTAACTACGTTGTCGCCATTTAATGCTGATAACGGCACGTAGTGAATATCTAAGTCGCCGAAGTCTTTTACGAAGTCAGCAAAATCTGCCTGAATGTTATCAAATACAGTTTGATCAAAACCCACTAAATCCATCTTGTTTACTGCGACAACAAAGTGACGCAAACCAAGAAGTGAAGCAATAAACGCATGACGTTTAGTTTGCGTTTGTACACCGTAACGCGCATCAACCAAAATAACAGCGAGGTCGCATGTCGACGCGCCGGTTGCCATGTTACGAGTGTATTGCTCATGGCCAGGCGTATCTGAAATAATAAACTTACGCTTTTCGCTTGAAAAGTAACGATAAGCCACATCAATCGTAATGCCTTGCTCGCGCTCTGCTTGCAGGCCGTCAACTAATAACGCTAAATCGATCGCTTCACCTGTGGTGCCCATTTTAGCGCTGTCATTTTTTAAACTGGCTAGCTGGTCTTCGTAAATCTGGGCGCTGTCATGTAGTAAACGGCCAATTAAGGTACTTTTACCATCATCAACACTGCCACACGTTAAAAAGCGTAATAAGCCTTTATTTTGTTGTAAGGCTAAGTATTCTTTTACACCATGCAGCTGGATCTCTGCTGCCATGCGGTCGGTATTTGCTGTTGCTTTATCCATCATATCTCTCACTCAAATTAGGTCTAGTGGCGTTGTCCGCTGGGTTAATTAGAAATAACCTTGACGTTTCTTGTGCTCCATCGACGCACTTTGGTCCGAGTCGATTAAGCGGCCTTGTCGTTCACTTGAGCGAGTAAGCAACATCTCTTCAATAATTTTCTCTAACGTATCAGCTTCAGATGGCATCGCGGCTGTTAACGGATAACACCCTAAGGTTCTAAAACGCACGCGCTCAACAGACTCAACATCACCCGCTTCTACAGGCATACGGTCATCATCTTTCATGATGAGCTGTCCGCCTTTATTCACGACAGTGCGAGGTGCGGCAAAATATAACGGTACAATTTCAATGTTTTCTTGATAGATATATTGCCAAATATCCAACTCAGTCCAGTTAGACAATGGGAATACACGAATGCTTTCGCCTTTGTTTACCGCGCCGTTATAAGTGCGCCATAATTCTGGACGTTGGTTTTTAGGGTCCCAACGATGGTGTTTATCACGGAACGAATACACACGTTCTTTAGCGCGAGACTTTTCTTCATCGCGACGGGCGCCACCAAAAGCAGCATCAAAACCGTATTTGTTTAACGCTTGCTTTAAAGACTGGGTTTTCATGATGTCAGTGTGTTTAGCACTTCCATGGGTAAAGGGTCCAACACCTTGCTCAACACCCTCTTGGTTTGTATGAGTCAATAACTCAAAACCAAACGCCTTAGCTTGGGCATCACGAAAAGCGATCATCTCTTTAAATTTCCAACCGGTATCGACGTGGAGCAACGGGAATGGAATTTTGCCTGGATAAAACGCTTTGCGTGCAAGGTGCAGCATCACCGATGAATCTTTACCTATCGAATACATCATGACAGGGTTATCAAACTCGGCGGCAACTTCGCGGATGATCTGGATGCTTTCAGCTTCCAGTTGTTGTAAATGGCTTAACGAACGGCCTGCCATGATGATTCTCCATTACCTAATATGCTGTCTACACAGCGGGTTAAAATTGTGTGACTACAGCGCTTTGGCTGCAGCCTCTAAATCGATTACATGTTGTTCAGTGTTGGGCTCAAACCAGTGTAAAGTGTCTGCTAACTCAACCACTTCGCCAATGATCATTAATGCTGGCATGTGTAATGCGGGATCGGCTGCTAACTGTGCAAGCTCGCCTAATTTACCAATAAAGCGCTGTTGCGATGATGTCGTGGCTTTTGACACGATAGCCATAGGTGTATCAGCGCTTCTACCTGCGCCAATGAGCCCTTCGCTAATAATATTGGCATTTAAAATCCCCATATAAACCACCAGGGTATTGTTAGGATTGGCATAACCTTGCCAATCCATTGGGCGACTGGCTAACTGGCAATGCCCGGTAATAAACGTGACACCTTGGGCATAATCACGATGTGTTAACGGGATACCGGCATAAGCAGATGTACCGCTGGCAGCGGTAATGCCCGGTACAACTTCAAAGGCAATGCCTGATGCCACTAATGTTTGTAGCTCTTCGCCACCACGGCCAAAAATAAATGGGTCGCCACCTTTTAAACGCACTACGTTTTTACGGGTATACGCTTTTGTCACTAATAGCTGATTAATTTCATCTTGGGCGGCACTGTGTTTACCCGCGCGCTTACCTACGGCAATTTTTTCAGCGCTGTTGGGAATAAGATCTAAAATATCCTGGCTCACCAATGCGTCATATAGCACTGCATCAGCGTTTTTAAGAATGCGATAGGCTTTTAGGGTTAATAGCTCAACGTCACCAGGACCTGCGCCAACTAACCATACTTTGCCTTTGGCCTTCTGACCCGGCATCGATACTAATTCCATCACATCTACCTCAAGATAATTTACTATGTTCAAATATAGCGGTTTCTATATTCCATATACAATAGTAAAAAGTTAGTTTTTATAACCAAAAAGAATAAGCCGTAAATTAATCTATTTACGACACCAAAACGTATAAGCTACCCCGATAAGCACACAAAAACGAACTTTGTTCGACAAAAGCTGCACAATTGATAACAATGTGTATCAAAGAATTCATACTGACTATTTTGCTAATGGATAATGCAATGAAAAAAAGCACGCAATACCTTGGAATGTCACTGTTAATGCTTGGCAGTATCAATAGCGCATTGGCTGAAGATTCACTAGTAGAAGAACGTGTTAAAAGAGAACTTGCTACCTCAGAAAAGCCTTTTGTGCTCACGCCGCATAAAGCTAACTACTTGCTGCCGGTTACGTATCAAACCAGAACGAACCCTGCACCATTTGAAGCGAAATACCCCGACGACGACATTAACATTGATAAGTTAGAAGCTAAGTTTCAAATCAGTTTTAAGTTTCCGGTTTGGTATAACGTGTTTGGCGACAACGGCCATTTATTCTTTGCTTATACTAATCAGTCCTATTGGCAAGTGTACAACCAAGATGCTTCGTCGCCGTTTCGTGAAACTAACCACGAACCTGAAGTGTTTATGCTGTTTAACAACGACTGGAAAATTGGTGGCTTTACTAACTCATTTTTAGGATTTGGTGCAGTGCATCAATCTAACGGCCAAACGACTGAATTATCGCGCAGCTGGAACCGCATTTACGGCAGTGCCGTATTTGATAAAGGCCCATTCGCGCTAGGATTAAAAGTCTGGTGGCGTATTCCCGAAGACGAGAAAGAAATGCCTAACTCAGCTGATGGCGATGATAACCCCGATATTAACGACTACATGGGTAACTTTGAGCTCACGGGTGTGTATGGCCTAGATGAGCATCGTTTTACGATGTTACTGCGTAATAACTTTGAATCGCCAAATCGTGGTGCAGTCGAGTTAACCTGGAGTTATCCGATTATCGGTAATCTGCGAATATATACTCAATACTTTAATGGTTACGGCGAAAGCCTTATCGACTACAACCATCATAATCAACGTTTTGGTATTGGTATTGCGTTAAACGATATTTTATAACTCACCTGAATTCAGGTTAAAGACAAAAAAGGTGACCTCATTAGGTCACCTTTTTATTTGCTTGTTGAGGCTGGTTTTGAACTACTCAGCGCTGGCTTTGCTGTTCACTTTAGAACCAATCACAATGCCTTTATCAGTAAAGTCGACAGACATCTTTAACCGCATGTCGTAATCTTTTAATACCGATAACTCTTCTGGCATTGGCTCACCGCTCATTTCAATCATGTCCACTAACGGCATAAACATTTTTTGATAATCGACGGCAAAATCAAAGAAGCCATTCGCGTCTAATGTTTGCGTGTAAAGGCCATCAGCCAGTTCGGTGCCTCTGTCGCCAGTGTAAACCACAAGGTGATTACCTTTAATCGCCACTTTCGCACTGACACCATACTCTGGAGGTAACATCAACATTGGCGTGATATCAACTGGGTCGCCATTGTCTTTAAGATCAATACTCGCCAACGGTGGAAAGAATGGCTTAGCCATATCAATTAACATCATTGGATTATCAGCCGAAATACTGATTAAGGCATCAAGCTTCTCAAAGCTTGGTTCACCATTGGTTTCTGCTAACTTGTAATCAGCTAGCGTAACACTAATACCTTTAACACCGTTGGCCATGCCGGTCATCATGCCGACCATTGCAGGGTTTAATTCATCTAGCTCACCTTGCATTTGTGCAAGAGCTTCACACTGATAAGATGGCGCTTGTAAGTCTTTCCATATTTCATTCAATGCTGGCGCTAATTGATTAACATCAATGCCTAATCCAAGCGATAAAATATTTTCGTGGTCGCTATTATTAAACGCCGGAATAAAGCCGCGCATTTTGTTCAACGCAGACAGAATAACTTGGTTATTACTTTCAACCACAATCGCAGCATCAATGGTGCTTTCTGCACGGCTAATAGAGTAACTGTTGAGCCCCATTACTGTGCGCGGCCAGTTAGCTGCAATAGCCGAAAACTCCGCTTGGCAAGTCGGTGTTTTAAGCTCAGCCAGTGGGTCTTCACCTTGTGCTGCAGCCATTTTGCTAATTTGTTTAGCCAGCATGTTACCGTCGGTGGTTGTTAATCCTTTAACCAGTTCAACATGGTTAATGAAGCTAATGCTGTCTTGCATAAAACCGTGTGTTTTAGCGATGTCTTGTAACATCGTGGTACCACTTAGTGGGTTATCGACTTTTTTCTCACCAAGTGCGGTTTCAAGCAGCGCCACATCATTTACTGACGTATTTAACGTGACCGTTAACCAACCTTGCTTTTCAGAAAAGATAATACTGATTTGCTCTTTGTCATCGGCATCGGTTAACGCATAGGCGCGGTATTCACTGTCGCCAGCCTTACCAGTGGTATGCACTAAACCACTGTCTTGCTCTGCACGGTCAAGCTCAGCCCAAAATGCAGTAGGATTGCTTAGCTGAGTTTTCATCACAGGCAATGCACCGAGTGTATAAAAATAGCTTTTTATCGAATCAGCTAAACCATAAGTGCTAAGCAATGCATCTGGTGTAGGCAGTAATGTCATGTATTGCTTGTATAAGCTTACAAAGAAGCGCGCTTGTGGGCTTGAGCTATCATCAATTTGCAGTAACTCATCAATGTCCTGAGCTTGGTAATTACCCGCAATGCTATATAAATAGTCTTTTAGTGGGAATGGCGCTAATTGTCCTGAAAACGCTAATGTGTCTGCGGGAATGTAATCAAGCATGGGGTCACTTGTACTTACCGAACCACCTTGTTGTGTTAGTAAATATCCACCAGCACCGACGGCTAATACCACAGCAGCAATTGCCATTTTATTCATCTATAAACTCCAATTTATATGACTGTTAACTCTTCCTTGAAATGAGTTAGCGTTAAAATTCTTTAAGTGTGAATTATCAATTACATCGATAAACAGCGGATTAATTTAACATTAATTGAGTCATTTGGCATCTGCTGAGGCCTAACAACAAAAAAATAAACAAAATAATAACAATTAAGTTAAACGATAGCTGGGCAAAATAAATGATGACGTAGAGAGAGGAGATGTGATTTAACGATTAAGAGGCTACCCGATAACCCATGTACATCAGGGTTATCGGGGCTAACTCAAATGATTGCTTATACGCTAACAAGTCAATCAAAGTACTCGAGGATGCGAGCGAAGCTTTTGCAGGTACGTGGATTGCAAAAACAATCCCAAAACGTCCACAAAAACCGTCTACGGGAACATCTAAATCTAGACTACTATCGGCATCTATGCATGAAAATTTAAATAAAATTTAACGTTTTTATTTATCGCGATTATCTCTTCTAAACCCTCATGTGGAATGTGGGCGATTGTTACCCCTATTTTCGCAGACCCACACTCGGTTTTTCGCAATCATATGGACGCAAAATTGAATAATCGCTCTGCCAAGTTGCGCTAACAATTCAAACTTTTGAATGACAAAAATCACGGGCAGAAAATGAGGATATTACCAAGCAGTAAAACGGGGATAAAAATTTGATTATCATCCATCTGCAAATTGCAGATGGATGATATAACACGATAATGTTCTATCGCGCGAATGAAAGAGGTTAAGCTAGATATCGAAGTGCAGACCACATTCTCGCTGTAAACCATTAAAACGAGTTTCTTCTTCGCTCATACCAAGCTCAAGTGGTTTACTTGAGTGAGTATCGCCTACCGACACATAACCCTGCTCCCATAATGGGTGATAGGGTAAGTCATGTTCAGTTAAGTACATGTGCACGTCTTTGTTGCTCCACTCAATGATGGGCAGCAACTTAAAACGTTTGCCACTAATAGCTAAAATAGGCAATGCTTCACGGGTGCTAGACTGGCTGCGACGCAAACCGGCAAACCAGGTACCAACATTTAATTCAGCTAATGCACGCTGCATAGGCTCAACTTTATTGATGCGGTTATACTTTTCTAAGCCGTCAATCCCCTGCTCCCACAGCTTCCCAAAGCGCGCTTCTTGCCACGCTTGGGTTTGCTCAGCCTGGTACACGTTAAGATTGAGGTTTAAGCGCTCAGTTAACTGATCAATAAACTGGTATGTCTCAGGAAACAAATAGCCCGTATCGGTTAAAATCACTGGGATATCGCTTTGCGCTTGAGTGACCATATGTAACATCACTGCACCTTGAATACCAAAGCTTGACGATAACGCATGATCCCCAGGTAAATACGCTAGCCCCCAAGCAACCCGCTCCTGAGCCGTTAATCCCGCTAAAAACTGGTTAATGCTTTCCAGTGCGGCCACTTGCTCAGCTTTAGGCGCTGATAACAACGCCTGCAGTTGAGCGGGAGTGACACTATGATCGACGCCTGCACTTTTCGATGCAGTCATTACCACTTCATTAGGCATGAAAATCCTTAGCGGCGTCATTAACCGCCTTCACAACGCCAATGCGCACTGTGAAGTTACCAAAGGTTTCGCCAGCATCGCGCTCTGTGGCGTAGCGGCCAAACAAGGCATCCAATTCAGCTAAAATTTCAGCCTCTTGAATGTTTTCTTTATGCATTTTGTTTAAACGCGTGCCTTCAAAGCTGGCGCCTAAATACAAGTTATAACGACCAGGCGCTTTACCCACTAAGCCAATTTCAGCAGCAAATGGACGGGCACAGCCGTTTGGACAACCTGTCATGCGCACCACAATTGATTGCTCGCTAATGCCGTGCTTAGCCTGCAGCGCATCGATGTGATCGATAAACTCAGGGAAATAACGTTCAGCTTCTGCCATCGCTAATGGGCAAGTTGGTAATGCCACACAAGCAATTGAATGCCCGCGAGTACCACTTAGCACCTGGCCTAATAAGCCGTGCTTGCGCGCTAAACCTTCAATTTCGGCTTTATCTTCTGCAGCGACACCGGCAATAATCATGTTCTGATTAGATGTCATGCGGAAATCGCCTTTGTGGATTTTGGCAATTTCACGTAAACCGGTTTGCAAGGTTTGACCCGGCATATCTTTAATACGGCCGCTTTCAATAAATAACGTTAAGTGGAATTTATTGTCGATACCCTCAACCCAACCATAACGGTCGCCGCGATCGCCAATGATCACGTCACGCTTTGGCTCAAACTTAACTCCGGCACGTTTTTCAACTTCGGCTTTAAACGCATCATAGCCATGATCAACAATGGTGTATTTTAAACGCGCACGTTTACGCACAACACGGTTACCCCAGTCACGTTGAACGGTCATTACCGCTTCTGCAAACTTGGTGACATCAGCCGTTTTAATAAAACCAAAGTCGTCCGCTAAACGCGGGAAGGTTTCAACTTCCCCGTGGGTAGAGCCCATGCCGCCGCCCGCTACCAAGTTAAAACCAATTAACTCGCCAGCTTCTGCTACTGCGATAAAACCAAGATCGTTTGTATAAACGTCTACATCGTTATGTGGCGGAACCGCAACAGCCATTTTGAATTTACGTGGCAAATAAGTTTTGCCGTAAACCGGTTCAACCGTTTCGGTGCCTAATAGCTTTTCTTCATCTAACCAAATCTCAGCATACGCGCGAGTGTGTGGTAATAAATGGTCAGATAAATGCTTGGCAACCGCATAAGCCTGCGCATGTAACTTAGACTCAACTGGGTTTGGGTTACACATCACGTTACGGTTTACATCACCACAGGCGGCAATAGAATCAAGTGCAGCGCGATCAAGACCCTGGATCAAGGTTTTTAAATTACGCTTTGGAATGCCGTGGTACTGAAACGTTTGACGTGTGGTTAAACGAATGCTGTTTGAGGTGGTTAGCGTAGATGAAATTTTATCCACTTCTAACCACTGCTGTGGGGTACAAATACCGCCAGGTACACGAGCACGTAGCATAAAGCTATGTAATGGTTCTAACTTTTGCTCTTTACGTTCATTACGTAAATCGCGATCGTCTTGCTGATAAAAACCGTGGAATTTGATCAACTGCTGATCGCCATCACTAAACGATCCCGTCACCTGGGTATCTAACCCACCCTGGATGTCGCCGCGTAAATAATCACTGTCGATTTTTAAGTATTCGTTTAACGCTAACTTTTGCTCACTCATGGCCTTGGCCTCTCTTAATTCTGTTCAATTCATTAGTGCGATTGGGTATTGAAAACTGACCTAGACCGAATTTAATACACGTCTTTTTGGTAACGTTTTTCGCTACGCAGTGTTTCAAAGTATGCTTCGGCGTCATCAGCGCTTAAGCCACCTTGTACAACCGCAATATTCACTAATGCTTGATGTACGTCTTTGGCCATGCGCTCTGCATCACCACAAATATACACATGGGCGCCGTCTTGCAGCCACTGCCATAATGCTTGAGCTTGCTCGGCTATGCGGTGCTGCACATACACTTTATGAGCTTGATCGCGCGAGAATGCCACATCTAAACGCGATAAATCGCCATTTTTAAGATACTGCTGCCACTCAACTTGGTATAAAAAGTCTTGTTCAAAGTGTGGGTTACCAAAGAATAACCAGCTATTGCCCGACACACCGTCTGCGGCGCGTTGCTGCATAAAGGCGCGGAATGGCGCAACGCCAGTACCAGGACCCACCATAATCACAGGTGTCTCAGGGTTTTCTGGTAAGCGGAAGTGGTTGTTAGGCTCAACATAAACGTTAACTTGTTGGCCTTCTTCAGCTGACGCTAAAAAGTGCGATGCGCCGCCAAAACGGGCATGACCTTGACGTTCATCTTCAACAAGCGCCACGGTTAAATGCACTTCTGATTCAACTTCTGCCTGACTTGAAGCAATAGAATACAAGCGTGGTGTTAATGGACGTAACATATCAACAAGCTGTGTCGCGCTGACTTTGGCTGGGTAAGCTGCAATTAAGTCGGCTAACTGATTTGCTAAAATAAACTGTCTGGTTTGCTCTTTATCTTCACAAATGGCAGCAAGTTCAGCATTACCACTCAATTCAGCCCAAGACTTAACAAGGCCTGGGTATAACTGAGTGAGTTCTTTTTTGTCTGTTAATGCCGCTTTTAATGAATACGATTCTTTCGATACAGTAACGTTTTCGTCAGCGTCTAAACCAAGGCCGCTGATCACTTCATCAACTAAGGCTTCGTTGTTACTAAACCACACGCCTAACGCGTCACCCACTTGATAGCTTAATCCTGACTCACCCAAATCAATTTCAACATGGCGTACGTCACGGTCTGAATCACGGCCGGTAATTTTTTGGCTTACAAGCACTTCTGCGCTGTATGGATTTTGCTTGGTGTATTGGCTTTCACCTACTACTGCAGTTGCACCAATAGCGGTTACGCTGGCACCTGAGGTTTGAATATGTGGCTTAGCCGCTTCGACTACACTGTCTTGCCATTGCGCCGCGGCATCTTCGTAATCAACATCGCATTCAACTAAAGGCAGCAATGCTTTGGCACCTAATGCACTTAAACGCGCATCAAAGTCTTTACCAGTTTGGCAGAAGAACTCGTAGCTTGAATCGCCTAATGCTAAAACCGAGTAATGTAGGTTATCTAATTTTGGCGCACGTTTTGAGGCTAAAAACTTATGCAGTTCAATGGCATCATCAGGTGCTTCACCTTCGCCGTGGGTACTGACAACAAGCAGTAACACTGTTTCTTGCTTCAATTGGCGAACATTGTATTCACCCATTGAGGTTAGGTTAACAGCATAACCTTGTGCCTGTGCTTTAGCGGCTAATGCCTGCGCAACACCACGGCCATTACCGGTTTGGCTGCCATATAAAATGGTTACTGTTTGTGCTGCAGAAGTCTCTGCAACAGGCGCACCTGCTGTTTGGCCCTGACTTGCACTTGCTGCCAAATAACCACTAACCCATGCAAGTTGCACAGACGATAATTCTGATGTGAATTGTTTTAGCTTGTCGACTTGCCCTTGAGACAATGGCGATGCTAGCGCTGAGAGTTCTTTTAACAACATAAGACGGCCTTATAACAGTGTAATGTGAGTTAGCTTACTACTAGGTTCGAAAACCAAAAAAGAATAAAAGATAATTTTTTATTCCATTTAGGAATATGCAAAGGTGTTTTTTTAGGCTACAAAAGTGTGGCGGAGTTAAAAGTTTTTAAATTACCTCAATTTAAAACCAAGGAATTAGCCTAAAGGCACTTGTACCGAACACGCCTCATGTCGCAAGCTAGGAGGTCCAATTAACTAATGAAAAACTATCAGGTTGATTGTTCTCTGAGTAAAACGACATATGAATATGATATCGCGATGTCATAGCAATGCCATTGGTTAAATAGTTTACCCGACTTCAATGGTCATATGCTGCACTTTTTCTATCCTATAAGTGCCCATGTGAAGCTAGTAATACTCAAACACAATGGTCTATTGATGGGGAAAGCAATAGACGGTCTTTTATTAACCATCAGGAAACAGTCATGCAGATTGGAATACCGAGAGAAAGTATCGAAGGTGAAACTCGAGTCGCGGCGACTCCAGCCACTGTGGTACAACTAAAAAAACTCGGCTTTAGTGTGGCAGTCGAAGCACAGGCAGGTGTGAAGTCGAGCTTTGATAATGCTGCATTTGAAGCCGCTGGGGCTGATGTAGTCGACAATGTGTTCGACGCTGACTTTATTTTTAAAGTGAATGCACCCACCGATGACGAAATTAAAAAAATGAAACCGGGCACGACGTTGGTCAGTTTTATTTGGCCGGCACAGAATCCTGAGTTAGTTGAAAAACTTTCAAGTCAAAATATTACCGTAATGGCAATGGACATGGTGCCGCGTATTTCACGCGCCCAATCGCTAGACGCATTATCGTCAATGGCTAACATTGGTGGCTATCGCGCGGTGATTGAAGCGGCACACGAATTTGGTCGTTTCTTTACCGGGCAAATTACCGCTGCAGGTAAAGTGCCACCAGCCAAAGTGTTGGTTATTGGTGCTGGTGTAGCCGGTCTTGCCGCTATTGGCACTGCTGGCTCTTTAGGGGCCATCGTACGCGCATTTGATACTCGCTTAGAAGTCGCGGAGCAGATTGAGTCAATGGGCGGCAGTTTCTTAAAGCTTGAATTTGAAAATAAAGAAGGCGGATCATCTGACGGTTACGCCAAAGTCATGTCAGATGAGTTTATTGCCGCTGAAATGGCATTATTTGCCGAGCAAGCCAAAGATGTCGACATCATCATCACCACAGCGTTAATTCCTGGTCGTCCTGCGCCAAAGCTGATCACTAAAGACATGGTCGACACCATGAAACCGGGGTCAGTGATTGTCGATTTAGCAGCCGCGACGGGTGGCAACTGTGAATATACCGTTACTGGTGAGCGCTTTATTACCGACAACGGCGTTAAGGTATTGGGTTACACCGATTTACCGGGTCGTTTACCGGCGCAATCGTCACAACTTTATGGCACTAACCTAGTCAATTTGATGAAGTTAATGTGTAAAGCCAAAGACGGTAATGCCGTGCTCGATTTTGATGATGTGGTTATGCGTAATATGACTGTGACCCGTGGCGGCGAAATTACTTTCCCACCACCAGCAATTTCAGTATCAGCTGCGCCACAAAAACCTGCCGCGAGTATTGAACCCAAAGCGGCAAAAGTGGAAAAGGCACCGTCAAAACTTAAGTATATTTTAGGCGCGTTAGGGCTTGCAGGCTTTGCTGCTGTCGCGTCGGTTGCACCGGCGGAGTTTTTATCACACTTCACCGTATTCATCCTATCGTGTGTGGTGGGTTATTACGTGGTGTGGAATGTGTCGCACTCATTGCATACCCCACTAATGTCGGTCACCAATGCCATTTCAGGTATTATTGTGGTGGGCGCGTTATTGCAAATAGGTCAAGGTTCAGCATTAGTCACGGCGCTTGCGTTTGTTGCGGTGCTTATCGCCAGTATCAACATCTTTGGCGGGTTTACCGTCACTCAGCGCATGCTGAAGATGTTCCGTAAAGATTAAGGAGTCATATCGTGTCTCAAGGACTGGTTACAGCATCTTATATCATTGCCGCGGTGTTTTTTATTCTCAGCCTAGCTGGGTTATCAAAACAAGAAACCGCTAAAAATGGTAATTTATTTGGCATTATTGGTATGGCGATTGCGCTTATTGCAACCATACTCAATCCTGCTACGAGCGGCGTAGAATGGATTATTCTCGCCATGGTCATTGGTGGTTCAATTGGTATCCGCTTAGCATTGAAAGTCGAAATGACTGAAATGCCGGAGCTGGTCGCCATTTTGCACAGCTTTGTTGGTTTAGCTGCGGTATTAGTAGGCTTTAACAGCTTTATTGATATTCAGCCCCATGAAGTGTCTGAAGTCGTGTTGGTATTAGGGCAAGACCTGAATACCACTCTCGCTAGCGCCAAAGCGGCGTTTATTGAAGCCAACGCAGCACAACAATCCGAACACCTAACCGGTGCCATGCTCAACATTCACTTGGTTGAAGTGTTTTTAGGCGTGTTTATCGGTGCAGTGACCTTTACCGGTTCGATTGTGGCGTTTGCTAAATTACGCGGGCTGATTTCATCAAAAGCATTAATGTTACCGCACCGCCACAAGCTTAATTTGCTTGCGGTAGTGGTTTCATTCATTTTGATGGTGATGTTTGTTCAAGCTGGCGGCGCAGTAACGCCCATCATTTTGATGACCCTAATCGCCTTTGCATTTGGTTGGCATTTAGTGGCATCTATCGGTGGTGCAGATATGCCAGTGGTGGTGTCAATGCTGAACTCATATTCAGGTTGGGCAGCCGCAGCAGCGGGCTTCATGCTATCAAATGACTTACTGATTGTTGTCGGTGCCTTAGTGGGCTCGTCAGGTGCGATTCTGTCTTACATTATGTGTAAAGCCATGAACCGCTCATTTATTTCAGTAATTGCCGGCGGCTTTGGTAACGATAGTGTGGCATCAACGGGTGATGACACTGTGGGCGAATACCGTGAAACTACCGCTGAAGATGTCGCTGATATGCTTAAAGCATCGGACTCAGTCATCATCACCCCAGGTTATGGTATGGCAGTTGCGCAAGCGCAATATCCAGTCGCTGAAATCACTAAAAAGTTACGTGCATTAGGCATTAAGGTTCGCTTTGGTATTCACCCTGTTGCCGGGCGCTTACCTGGCCACATGAACGTACTATTGGCAGAAGCTAAAGTGCCTTACGATATCGTGCTCGAAATGGACGAAATCAACGAAGACTTTAGCGACACAGATACAGTTTTAGTGATTGGCGCAAACGATACAGTTAACCCTGCGGCTATGGAAGATCCAAGTAGCCCTATCGCGGGTATGCCTGTACTCGAAGTGTGGAAAGCACAAAACGTGATTGGCTTTAAACGTTCAATGAATACCGGTTATGCCGGTGTACAAAATCCATTGTTCTTTAAAGACAATACCCAAATGTTATTTGGCGATGCCAAAGACAGCGTAGAAGCGATTTTAAAAGCACTTTAACGCTTGACGTTATCAGTTAAAATACCAGCTAATTAGCTGGTATTTTTTTATCTCAAAATTCGCTAAACTAAACAAATATGACTTAAAGGGATTATCGGTTATCAATGGCATTGCAGGATAACATGACTCCGCTGCAGCTTGAACTTGAGCAATGTAAGCTCAAAATTAAGCAATTAGAGCGAGAGAATAGCCACCTTACCTTAGTGAACAAACGGGTAAATGAGCAACTCAATGCTGCCCTTGATGGCACTGGGTTATGTCTGTGGGAGCAACACATCCCTAGCGGTAATTTGACCATGTTTAATCAACAATGGGGCAATCTACTCGGCTTTACTCGTCAAGAACTCCCTGCCCATATCGACAGCTGGAAAAACAACTTACACCCAGAAGATAAAGACTGGGTGATAGCAGCATTTGAAAGCCACGTCGCAGGCCAAGCTGAAACCTATGAAGCAGTGCACCGCATGATCCACAAAGATGGCACTGTGGCATGGGTATCGGACCGTGGCCGCATTATTGAACATGACATTAATGGCAAGCCATTACGTATTATGGGAACGCACATTGATGTCACCAAAGAAAAGCGTTACGAAGAAGATTTAGCCAAACTCGCCCACCGAGATCCGCTCACTAACTTGCTCAATCGTACGGCAATAGTGACCGCCTTTAAGCATGAAAAACAACAACAAGATAAACACCACCTCGGCGCATTATGCTTTATCGATCTTGATGGCTTTAAAATCATTAACGACCATTTAGGCCATCGTTATGGCGACAGTTTGCTTATTCATATTGCCAAAGATCTCACTCGCATATGCCAACAGCTGTTTTCACCACCCGATACAGCAAGTAAACAATATAGTTTTCATATTGCCCGCTTTGGTGGTGATGAATTTGTCATTTTAACCCAATGTTATGATATTGATGTATTAACCCAGATGGCCAACAGGCTACTGGACCTATATCGAAAACCACTCAAACTCGACGGCGAAACAATAAGTATCGGATTGAGCATAGGCATCAGTTTATTCGACGAACTCGATGAGTTTGCTAACGTGTGCGAGCAAGCAGACAAAGCCATGTATAGCGTCAAAAAGCACGGCAAACACAACTTTTTATTTTGGTGAAAACTGGCCACTAGGCGCCTAACACCAGTGAAGAAACTTCCCGTTGGTAACAAGACGTTGTATAACTGCGCAGCACAATTCATTTATGCTCATACTAAAAGCACCTGCATAACCGACAAACTATCGACAAACTGAACTTAAGTGCGAAACAAGCCCTAGTCATCGGGTGAGTTTATTTGATGTTTTAAAGTACACTCTGGCTCAATTAACTATTTTATTAATATATTGTTGCCCAAAAGCATGTTTATTGCTGCATAATCAGTAACAAACCGCTGCTGTGCGATAGCAGACAACTGACCAATAAGAATTATTCTTTATGTTTTTATCACCTTATTTTACTCAGCAAGATCAAAGCGTGTTTATCTCTGCCCAGCAGGCGAGTGACTTTGCCAAAAAAGTGGCTGAAGACTTTAACCCTATCCATGACGTAGGCGCCAAGCGTTTTTGTGTGCCTGGTGACTTACTCTTTGCCTTGGTATTAACGCAATACGGTTTAAGCGCGAATATGAAGTTTAAGTTTGCCGGCATGGTGGGTGATAATGTCGAACTGCATCTTGATAAAGGTGTCACCGACAAATTCAGTATTTGCGATACCAAAGGTAAAGAATACCTGCACATTGAACGTCAAGGTGAAGTATGCAAGTGCGATGTACAAACCGCGGCATTCATTAAAAGCTATGTGGCGTTTTCAGGGCTTAACTTCATTCATGTGTTGATGCCAATGATGAAACAACATCAAGTGATGATTAATCCAGACCGCCCACTGGTGATTTACGAAAGCATGTCGTTCCATCTTGACCACTTTGATTTTACCACCATGAGCTTACACCTCGTTGACCAGGCCCTGGTCATTAATGGCAAGCGTGGTGATGTCACCCTAACTTTTGAGCTGCAAAGCGAAGGTAAAGTGATTGGTAGCGGGATGAAAACGTTAGTGTTGAGTGGCTTACGTGAATATGACGATGAAAAAGCACAACTATTGTGTGACGCCTATGAAAGTAGAAAACAGCGTTAATTGTATTTAATAGCATTGCGCGGTACTCAAAAATCGCTGGACGCATTCTGAGTGGTCACTTGTTAATGCGGATTGATATAATAGCCAAACAAAAAAACGCGAGCTGCACTTTGGTGTGCAGCTCGCGTTTTTTACCATTTTACTATCCTGTTTTACACTCAATTTAACTCGTAAATTGCTGCAATTCAGGCCATGGTATGTCAGTGTTTTATTGATCATCTCGCCAATTTAAACACCGATGTGTTACTTACAAGGTAAAATGACTATTTAGCCAAATTATCTACTCTACGATCAATGGCTTATTGCGCAGTTTTTCCATCGTGTAACAGTGCTATTGCACTGTGTCCAATTAGTTGCTCAACACATTGGCTACCTGCCTCAGCAAAATGACTGATAGCAGTCTCTTTTGCCATGTTAAGCGATTTCAGCGTTTTTACATTGTCATCAACACTACCGCACAAACTAAAAAATAGTTGTAATACGGCTTTGCGCTCGGGTTGTTGCATCAATGCATACCAAGATTGCTGTAATGACTCAATTGAAGAAAAATCTAATCCCTCAATGAAAAACTGCCCTATGCGCTCATCTAAACGCACTAAAAATTCCGTTTTACGTGGAAAATGATGACTAATACCAGTTCGGCTTACCCCAGTCGCTGCTGATAAGGTGGTATAAGACATGGCCTCAAAACCAATCGTGAGGATTTGCTTAAAGGCTTCGTCTAAAATTTGGTTAACGGTTAACTCAGTTTCAACGCGTGAACGCTTGGCCATAAACATAGTCTCTCTAATTATTTTGGTGCAAGAGCTTACCAGACCATACTAGAAAATTCTGCTAAGAATTAGCAAATTTACAACATATTTAACCGTACAATATCCAGAAAGGCAGCCTAAAACAGAACATTATCGCGATAACTAATGGTTTACCCCTTTAAAATCAAAGGTTATAGAAATTGTCTGATAAATGATTGGCGGGCAATAAAATATGATGTGTTTTTTTTGAGTCACAAAGAGTTACAAATTATTGAATTGTATTGAACTGATTTTGTAGCCATTGCTGCGTCGCGTCTTTGCCCATCAGCTGTTCAAGTGTTGGTGATAACACTTCAACTAGCTTAGGTTGACGCCAAAACATATACCCGGGTAACGGTTGGACAACACCGGCACCAAACGTTCGTTGCACTAAACTCGAAAACTCTCCCATGTCGCGTGACGACCATAAAGGCATTAACGGATACACTTCAGCAATAAAATCATCGTACCGAATAAAATGCTGTAATTGCTCAATATTATAGTGAGTTAACACAATTTGCAGCTGCGGCGCACTCCAATGAGATAAATTACCGCTATCGTTAATTAACGCCAGATTACGGCGGTGAAATTGTTGCCACGCTAGATCAAGCTGAGAATAGTGCTGTGCAATTCGCCACAGTAAATATAAATCGGCCAGCCATTCATGCTGATACTTGGTTAATGAACTCGGTAAAATATGGTTTTGCAGACGTATATTGTGTAAATGCCCTATCTCATGCCATAGGGTTAATTGTGCTTGCTGGGGTAAAGGCAATTGATAGGTCGTTAACCCTATCGAGCCACTTTGCTCGACAATGTCTTTTGTTGGATTAACCACAATGATACCGGCAATATGCTCATCAACAGCCGACAACACCATCGCACTTTTATACCCCATGGCAGCACGGATCGCTTGCGGCGAAAATACACCTTGCTGTTGCAGGGCTTGGGGCAATAAATGCAAGCAAGCGGTTAATTGAGGCAAATGACAAATTAATGCACGCTTGATGCCGATATCGGTGAAGTACCCTTGTGAATGAGGCGATACAGTAACAGCATCTATTTGCAATGACGCCGTGACTGTATGCTTAAGCTGAGCAGTTGGTGTAGATTGAGTCGATAAGGTTTCACTGGCAACGCTAGTGCAGTAACCGATAAGGCCGATGAATAACCATTGCCAGTGTTTAACCATCAACTATTTTTTCGACATAATATTTTGGATAATTGCAGTGGTTGATACGCCTTCTTCAAACCCAAGCACTTCCACTTTGCCTCCGGCAGCAATCACTTCTGCGCCGCCAGCAATATCTTCTACTTTATAATCGCCACCTTTGACGAGTGCGTCAGGTAATAACCGTGCAATCACACGCTGCGGTGTATCTTCAGCAAAAGGCACAACCCAATCCACAGACGCTAATCCCGCTAATACCGCCATACGGCGATCGACAGGGTTCACAGGGCGACCAGGGCCTTTTAAGCGTGTTACGGAATCATCGCTATTCACCGCCACAATTAAGCGATCGCCCAAGGCTTTAGCTTGTTGTAAATAGCTCACATGGCCAGCATGTAAAATATCAAAACAGCCATTGGTCATCACAATACGTTCGCCACGCAAACGTGCCTGCTCCATTGCATACGCTAATTGATCTTCTGTCATAACACCAAAACCAGACTCACCACGATTGAGCGCTAATGCTTGAATCAACTCAATGCGGCTCACTGTCGAAGTGCCTAGTTTACCTACCACTACACCAGCGGCGGTATTGGCGATGGCACACGCTTGTGCCAATGTCGCGCCTGCAGCAATCGATGTGGCTAATGCAGAAATCACCGTATCCCCCGCGCCTGTCACGTCATACACTTCACGGGCAACAGTTGGAATATGCAGTTCAGGCTGATCTTTGGACACCAAGGTCATGCCCTTTTCAGAACGTGTCACTAAAATGGCTTTAAAATCATGTAACTTTATAAGTGCCTGCGCTTTTTCAATCAGATCATCTTCACCCGTTACGGTACCCACTACGGCTTCAAACTCACTCATGTTGGGTGTGATAAGTGACGCACCATGGTAGCGGGCAAAATCATGGCCTTTAGGGTCGACCAATACTGTCACGCCTTTCGCGCGGGCTTTGGCGATAAAGTCTTTAGGTTCGTGAATCGCGCCTTTGGCGTAATCAGACAGTACTAACACATCTACGTTATCTAAAATCGATTCACTTTGGTCAAACAGCGCTTGGCTACTGGCTTTATCGAACAATTCTTCAAAATCTAAACGGATTAATTGCTGGTTACGAGACAATACTCGTAATTTTGTAATCGTGGGCTTATCGGCAACGCTTAACCATTGCGGTTCAACCCCAAACACTTTAACCCCTTGGGTTAACGCTTCAGCAGTTTCATCTTGGCCGACCAGGCCGGCTAAATGAACATGTCCGCCCAGAGCGGCAATATTCAATGCCACGTTGGCAGCGCCGCCAGGTCTATCTTCAATCTGGTTAATTTTAACAACAGGCACAGGCGCTTCGGGAGAAATGCGTCCCGTTGGACCCACCCAATAGCGATCCAACATTACATCCCCAATCACTAAAATACGCGCGTTTTCAAACGCTGGGAGAGAAACCTTCATTGTGTATTCACTGTGTTGTAAAAATTTAACCGCAATTGTACCTAATTTTCAGCAGAATAATGAGTTAGAATAACAAATAATTTTTGAGAACAAGACGAGTTATCTGTGGTCGAAAAAGCCGAATTTTCTTCTGATTTATATCATCCTAAACATTGGCCTATGTGGTTTGGCGTATTATTAATGCGCACGACGTTATTGCTGCCCTTGCGCTGGCAAATGAAAATGGGCAGCGCCATTGGCCGCTTAGTTAAAAAATTGGCTAAAAGTCGTGCTCATACCGCCCGTCGTAATATTGATTTATGTTTTCCAGACATGAGCGAAACAGATAAGCAACAGCTCCTCGATCGCACCTTTGAAGAAACCGGCAAAGCGTTATTCGATACCATTAACGCATGGTGGTGGTCAAATGATCGCATTCAACAACACATGACCATCAAAGGCACCGAACATGTCAGCGACAGCCTAGACAGTGGTAAAGGGGTGATTTTATTTGCGGTGCATTGCTTACCACTTGAAATGGGCGCGCGTATCTTTGGCCAATTTGCGCCCGGTATTGGGGTATATCGCCCGCATAACAATCCGGTGATGGAATATTTGCAGGTAAAAGGCCGGTTGCGCTCAAATAAAGGCCTAGTGCCCAAACGTGATGTCCGCCAAATGATCCGCAGCTTACGCGCCCCGAATGTTATTTGGTATACCGCCGATCAAGACTTTGGCCGTTCAAGCGCAGTATTTATCCCGTTTTTTGCCGTGCCCGATGCGGCAACCATTACCGGTGCGACCTCACTGGCTAGACTCGGTAAAGCTAATGTATTGCCTTTTTTTGTTGAACGTAACGCCGACGACACAGGCTATAATCTCGAAATCATGCCGGCGCTCGACAACTTCCCTGGCGACAACGAAACCGACGATGCCATTCGCGGTAACCAAATTGTTGAACAACTAATTAATCGCAACAGGAACCAATACATGTGGCTCCATCGACGATTTAAAACTCGGCCAGTTAAAGGCTCACCATCGTTATACAAATAACAAAAAAGCGCCATAAAGGCGCTTTTTATTTAATCTTTAACAATGCTTTAGGTCTTTTTAGTCGTAAACTCGAATTCTTGCGAGATATGTGCCGCTTTAAACCCTGCCGGATTTTGCATTAAATTGGTTGCAATAAAATCGGCTGCCATACCAAATGGCTTTTTATTAATTTGGCGCATAAACATCATTCCTTGCGCGGATTTAGCGCTCAGATACGAATAAGCCAAACTATTACATTCAACAACCCAATCGGCGGTGACACTGGCCGCTTCTGTTTTTGGTAAGCAACTTAACCCAATTGAATCTTCATTGAGTGTAATCGACAACTCAACGAGATCGCCCTGAGCCGATTGAGTATCTTGGTTGTCAGCCTCAGCCAACATCGACATCATGCCACCCAAAGCCGACGTCAGTACCGTGCTTGATAATTTCATATTAACTCCTTTTAATACTTTATAACGTGAAAGACTGTCACAAATAGCAATCACACTTCGGCCGAAAGCATGGCTGTGAATGCCTTGGTCTGTTTACAAAAAGTCACACATTTCATTCAGTGATTTTTTATCCATTGCATGCTGTGGAACCGTGGCATTGTCGGCAGGATAACCGGCAATAATTAACATATATGGCCGTTCGTTATCGTTGTCTCGACCGCATACTTTACTCAAAAAGCTCATGGGTTTAGGCGTATGGGTTAATGTACCAAGCCCGGTATGATGAAGCGCCTGAATTAAAAAACCAGTCGCGATACCCACAGACTCATGTACATAATAATTGGTCTTTTGCTCGCCTTCATCCTCACTGCGTTTTTGACTAAACACCGCAATCAACCAGGGCGCATTTTCCAAATAAGGTTTATTTGCATCTGTACCTAATGGTTTTAACGCATCTAACCATTCTTCTCCAGCGCGGCCAGCATAAAAAGCCTGCTCTAACGCTTCAGCTTGTTGACGGATTTGTGCTTTTATCTCAGGGCTATTAATCGCCACAAAGTGCCAAGGTTGATGATTAGCCCCATTAGGCGCTGTACCTGCAGCTAAAATACATTGTTCAATAATGGCTTGCGGTACTGCGCGATCGGAAAAGGCCCGAATAGAGTGACGACGCTTAACCTCTTGATAGTTATCTTGGGCACGTTTAAGCATTTCATCTTGCGGGTATTCTATAAAATCGGTAAGCGGCAAATGCGCTGTCATAACATGTCCTTAAAATGAGCCGATTGAGATAATGCTATAAGCTAACAAACATCACTAAAAATGCTATACAAATATTCTTATTGAATCCCTATCGCCGACAGATTACAGTCAATAGCATGAGTTCAACGTTTTAGCATAATAAAGGATTATATGATTGCAGCGATAATGGGCGCGACAGGCTTAGTCGGTAATGCGTTACTGAGCCAATTAATTGAAAGTGAACAGTACAGCAAAGTTATCGTGATTGGACGTTCAACACCTGCACTGGTTGAGCATCAATTTGGCGCTGAAAAAGTGCAATTTATTGCCTGCCAGATTGATGAGTTACGTGAGTTAACCTTATCAGAAAAAATCGACCATGCGTTTTGCTGCCTCGGTACCACCATAAAAGAAGCCGGTAGCGAAGAAGCCTTTATTCAAGTCGATAAACTTGCCGTACTCGCCTTTGCTAAATTATGCCTGGTGCAAAAAAATCCCACACTTAAATTTATGGTGGTTACCGCGCAAGGTGCCAGTGCCAAATCAACCGTGTTTTATAATCGGATTAAAGGTGAACTCGAACAAGGGTTAACTGCTATGGCATTGCCTGTGCTAAATATTTTCCAACCTAGCTTATTATTAGGTGAGCGCGCTCAAGGGCGTTTTTTAGAAGGAATAGGACAAACATTATTTAGCATTCTTGGCTGGCTATTTATTGGGCCATTACGAAAGTTCCAACCGATTGATGCAAACACAGTTGCGGAGGCGATGTACCAAGCCGCACTCAAGCCTCAAACCGCACCAACAACCAGAATAATCACCAATGTGATGATGCATAACAGCCAACATTAAGCCTCTGAGCTCGGAATACGAAATACGAGATAATAGCGAAACGAAGCAATAGATTAACGATGTAAAAGACTCTAGCAAGCAACCGGTAAGGATGGAGAAGAATATGAATGACAATGATTATTTAACTTTAGATGAAGTCTGCGAAATACTCGATAAAAGTCCTACAACGATTAGACGCTATGCTCGAGAGAATCTGTTATTGAGTGAGCAAAATGGCCAAGAACTGAGTTTTAATAAAGTGGAAGTCATGCGCTATTTAACTTTTTCAGACCGCTTAGGTTAATGCGAACAACACCATCAAGCACATAAAAAATCCCCAAGCGCTTAACGCGCTTGGAGATTTTTGTTATCTCACCGCTACACTGAATCGGTTAACGCCTCAAATACATTGGCACTAATCGCCAAAGTCATCGAGTAAAATGTTTTCAGACTCCACACCCAGACTTTCTAGCATCGCGATAACTGATGCGTTCATGATTGGCGGGCCACACATATAAAACTCGCAATCTTCTGGCGCTTTATGCTGTTTTAAGTAGTTCTCAAACAGCACGTTATGAATAAAGCCGGTGTAACCCGTCCAGTTATCTTCTGGCAACGGATCAGACAGCGCTACATGCCAGACAAAGTTATCATTTTCGGCAGCTAATTGATCAAAGTCTTGTTGATAAAACACTTCACGAGTTGAACGAGCGCCGTACCAAAAACTCATTTTACGCTTGGTTTTAACACTTTTTAATTGATTAAAAATGTGTGAACGCATTGGCGCCATACCCGCACCACCGCCAACAAACACCATCTCCGCATCGGTCTCTTTAACAAAGAACTCACCAAAGGGTCCTGAAATCGTGACCTTGTCGCCTGCTTTTAAATTAAAGATGTACGACGACATTTTCCCAGGAGGTAAGCCCTCTTTTGGCGGAGTCGCAATACGCACGTTAAGCATAATACGGCCCTTTTCATCTGGGTAATTTGCCATTGAGTAAGCACGTAAAACGTCTTCATCAACGGTAGACACTAAGTCGAATAAGCCGTACTTAACCCAGTCGCCACGATACTCCTCAGGAATATCAAAATCGGCATAACGCACTACATGAGCTGGTGCTTCAATTTGAATATAACCACCAGCTTTAAATAATACTTCTTCGCCATCAGGAATTTTTAACAGCAATTCTTTAATAAAGGTTGCCTGGTTATCATTTGAAATAACCTCACATTGCCATTTTTTAACCCCAAAGATTTCTTCGTCAACTTCAAGTTCCATGTCTGTGCGCACGGCAACCTGACACGCCAAGCGACAACCTTCTTTGGCTTCTTTTTTAGTAATATGATCAAGCTCTGTGGCTAAAATATCACCGCCGCCCGATTTTACTTTAACGCGACATTGGCCACAGGTTCCGCCACCGCCACAAGCCGATGGAATAAAAATTTGTTTTCCTGCTAACGCGCTAAGTAACTTGTCACCAGCGGGTGTTGTCACACTTTTACTTGCATCACCATTAATGCCAATAGTGACATCAGCGGTACTGACTAACTTACGTTTGGCGAGTAAAATCACCATTACTAGGATGCATACCACAATGGTAAACATGCCTATACCTATTGCCATTTCCATTACATAGCCCTTCTTATCAATGCGTTATAACGTGATGCCAGCAAAAGACATAAACCCAAGCGCCATCAACCCTGTCGTGATAAAGGTAATACCGATACCTTGTAAACCATCAGGTATGGCATGAAACTTCATCCGCTCACGTAAGCCTGCAAGTAATACAATCGCCATTGCCCAACCCACAGCCGAACCCGATGCAAACACCACAGATTCAGTAAAGTCATAGTCACGGTTAGCCATAAAAATAACCCCAGCAAAAATGGCGCAGTTTACGGTTAATAACGGTAAAAAGATCCCCAATGACTGATACAAAGTAGGAATGTAACGATCTAAAAACATTTCTAAAATTTGCACTAATGCGGCTATCACCCCAATAAAGGTAATCAGCTGTAAGTAGCTTAAATTTAACTCAGCAAAACCTGCCCAGGCTAATGCACCAGGTGCAAGAATATTCACATAAATGATTTGATTTAATGGCACAGCCAGCACCATCACCACAATCACGGCAATCCCTAAACCAAACGCGGTAGAGACCTTTTTAGACACGGCAAGAAACGTACACATACCCAGGAAAAAGGACAGGGCCATGTTGTCGATAAATGCAGCTTGGATAAATAAATTAATATAGTGTTCCATGATGCTTCCTTATCTGCGCTTACGCTGAACGACTTTAATGGCCCAAATCATCACGCCAATTAAAAAGAATGCACTCGGCGGTAACGTGAACATTTCGTTAGCAAGATACCAACCACCGTTTTCAATGGTGGTAAATATGTCGTGACCAAACAAACTACCGCGGCCTAACAATTCACGTACAAAAGCAACGCCCAGTAAAATTAAGCCATAGCCCATGGCATTACCTAATGCATCAACCACAGCTAAATGTGGTGGGTGTTTCATGGCAAAGGCTTCAGCACGGCCCATGATAATACAGTTAGTAATGATCAAACTGACAAACACAGATAACTGTTTTGACAGTTCATACGCCACATCTTGCAGCACCATATCGACAATAATCACCAATGAAGCAATCACGGTCATTTGCGCAATAATCCGCACACTGTTAGGAATAAAGTGGCGAATACTGGAGATAATTAAGTTAGAAAACACCAGTACAAAGGTCACGGCTAAGGTCATCACTAATGCGGTTTGCATTGAGTTACTCACCGCCAACGCTGAACACACACCGAGCACCTGCATGGCGACGGGGTTATTTTCAAATATTGGCGATGTTAAAATCTCGCGAGTAGACGTGTTATTACTCATTTACTTACCCTCCGCAGCAATCGCGTGTAGATAGGTTTGATATCCTTCAACGCCAAACCAGAACTCAACTAAACGTTGGATCCCAACACCTGTTCGCGTTGCCCCACTGACACCATCGATGCCGTGAATATCACCGTCTTTAGCGCCGCCTTTAATGACTTTAATCGCCATTTTGCCTTTTTCATCAAACAGTTTTTTACCCTGCCATAACGCTAACCACTGTGGGTCGGTAACAAAATCGGCAATACCCGGGGTTTCACCGTGTTCGTAAAATACGATATTTTCAATGGTATTAAGGTCTGGTTTAATTGCCATATAGCCATAAATAATCGACCATAAACCTTTACCGTAAATCGGCATTACAATGCTAGACAGCTGGTTATTGCTATCGTAAACCTCAAAAATACGGATATCATTTGCCATGGTTTTAATCTTGGCGATGTCTTTTTTAGGTTTACTAGACGTGTCAGGATTGATGGCCGCCATACGCTCGTCAAAGTCGAGCAAGTTGTCTTTTTCAGTGACTTGCCCACTGGCTAAATTAACCATTTTAGGCTTAACACGCTGCGCAAACAGCTCGCTAAAGTCACCCTGGCTAATATCAATACCCGCGGCTTTTAGTACAAATTGCTTCACTTCATCACGCTTTTTGGCCAACTTACGCTCTTTTAAAATCTCGGCAGTACCAGTGATCATAAACGAGCAAATCAAGCTTAAAACGATGATAAAAATCATTGTTCCGGTAACGGTATCTTTTTTAAAGGCCATGACGTTTTAGTCTCCGTTTAATATTGGCTTGAGCGACTAGGTAGTCGAATAACGGTGCCCATAAATTGGTAAACAAAATGGCTAACATAATACCTTCAGGCATTTTTGCATTGAGCAAACGGATAACGATGGTCATTAAACCAATCGTAAAACCATAAGCAAACTTGGCCTTGCGGGTATATGAGGCAGTAACCGGGTCGGTTGCCATAAACATCATCCCCAAGGCAAAACCGCCTGTCACTAAGTGCCATGTCCACGGCATTGCTGACATAGGGTTTCTGCTTGAACCAAAGTAGTTAAACAATAAGACGGTTAATATCATCCCAACCATCACACCCGCCACAACGCGCCAATCAGCAATACGGGTCATTAATAAAATGCCGCCACCGATTAAAATCGCTAAGGTGCTGGTTTCGCCAACAGAGCCTGGCGTAAAGCCTAAAAAGGCATCCCACCAGGTGCTATCGCTAAACACACTGAACCAACTTGTGTCGACGAAGCTGAGCTTTTTCGCCACAGTCAGCGTTAGCGTGGTTGCGCCAGAATAGCCATCAGCCGCAACAAACTGGCCTAATGCGACCACCTCTGTTGGGTAAGCAAAATAAATAAAGGCATAACCCGCAAGCGCAGGATTTAAGAAGTTATACCCCATGCCGCCAAACATCTCTTTTGCCACCACAACACCAAAACTGAGGCCTAACGCCACAATCCATAATGGTGTCGAAATCGGTAAAATAAGTGAGAACAGCAACGCAGTAATAAAGAAGCCTTCGTGTAACTCTTGGTGGCGAACTTTAGCAAATACCACCTCCCAAACCAGGCTCACTACCAATGCGGTGAGGTAAAATGGCACATAAAAACTGGCACCATAGGCAAACAAACTGATTAAGCCAGAGCTTTCAGTTAACGGGCCAAACAATAAGTTATAAATGGCCAGTTGCCATGCTTCTGGTTGCGTGGCACCGGCCATAATGGCGACCTGAGCTTGTAGCCCCAAGTTGTACATGCCAAATAACATCGCCGGAAATAAACACATGCCCACAATGTGCATGGTGCGTTTAACATCAATGGCGTCACGAATGTGCACATGGCCTTTAGTGCTGCGGCCATTGGCTATCCATAATGAACGTAAGAAGCTACGCATCGAGTCGCCATGAGCGTAATAGCTATCTTGGCTGGGCTTTTTCTGTTGCTGACTCATTAACCTTCCCTCTCGATAATATCTAGGCAAGCACGAAGTTCTTTACCAAAGTCATACTTTCCTGGGCACACAAACGTACATAAGGCTAAATCTTCTTCATCTAGCTCTAATGCGCCCAGCAGTTGCGCTTCATCGGTATCTCTTACCACTAAATCACGTACTAATAAGATAGGGAGAATATCCAGCGGCATAACATGGTCAAGTTGGCCAAAGGCCATCATGGCGCGAGGAGAGCCCCCCGCATGAGTGGTAAAATCGAATAGTTTTTTGGTGCGGCTAAAGCCAGACATCATGATACCGGTGAGCGAAAACTTATTGTTGTCATGACGCACCCAAGGTAACACTTCCTGGCGATCATTCTCAGTTAACACACTGACCTGATTATGGAAACGACCAAGGTAATCATAAACCCCTGCCGCCGTGTGGCCTGACAATAATGACCCAGACACGATGCGCGATTGACGCTGGTCAATTTCACTATTAACCCATTCACTGAGCTTTGCACCCAATTGGGTATGCACCAAACGCGGTTTTAATACATTTGGGCCAGCAATAGCGACGATGCGGTCGGTATACAGTTCACCGGTTAAAAACAATTTGCCAAAGGCAATCACGTCTTGATAACCCAAATGCCACACTTGACGCTCAATACTGGCCGGCAAGAGATAATGTATATGGGTACCGACTAGACCAGCAGGGTGTACGCCATTAAAACGCTGAACGCTAATGTCTGATAAGTCATACTCATTTGCTTGCTTGATCAGTGACTCCCCCTCGTCCTGACACAAGTACACTTTGCCAGAGGTTAATATGCTCAACACATATAGCCCGGCCTCAAATGCTGCCGTTTGAGTAGCAATAACGATGCGAGGATCGGCCGCTAACGGATTGGTATCAACGGCGGTGACAAATATGCCTGCTGGAGTAGCATCAAGCTGCGGTACGCGCGAAAACGGACGAGTTCTGAATGCAGTCCATAAGCCACTGTCGACTAAGCCTTGCTTAACGCTTTCAAGACTTAAACCGCTAAGCACCTGTGGTTGCAAAATCTTAGTCGCTGTTTGCTCAGCATCACAATCAATCACTACCGACTGTAAAACACGACGATCACCACGGTTAATCGCAGATACCACACCACTTGCTGGCGCGGTAAATCGCACGCCAGGCGTTTTTTTGTCTTCAAATAGCGTTTGGCCTGCTGTTACGCGATCGCCAACCTCAACCATCATGGTTGGTTTTAGACCAACATATTCTTCGCCAATCAACGCCACTTGCGTCGCTTTAGGCATGCCATCTATTTGCTGAAGTGGTTCACCAGCAATCGGGATATCAAGCCCCCGCTTAATGGTTATCACTGGGTTTGCAACACCAGCCATGTCATTCACCATCTATAAAAAATTTCGATAGCTTATGGTATATGTTTGCAACTGCTAATATATGAACAAAGATCACACTCCCAGCGCAGACTGTAATTTTGAAACATAACCTAATCGCAAATTTGTGAGGTGGATCAATTTATCGCAACAAGCGAAATCACTTTATGTAATTTTTGTATCAGAAAGGTTGTTACATACATGAGTATTTATGCTTACTCGCTAATAAAGAAAATAAGCATAAACCTCAGTATTGGCGGGGAGTTTAGCGGATTAGTTTACAGCACTTGTTCGCCGCAACATGCCTTGTTTAATAGTATAAACCGCATCCATTTTGTCTAAGGCTGTGGTGCGATGGCTAATCATTAATAAGGTTTTATTTTCAGCAAAATTCAATAACAATGACAATATTTCGCGCTCGGTACGTTTATCGAGCCCTTCTGTTGGTTCATCTAATAACAATAGCGGGGCATCACGCAGTAACGCTCTCGCCACGCCTATTCGACGCTGTTCGCCGCCCGATAATTGTCGCCCACCTTCACCTATCCAGGTGTCTAAAGGTTTATCGCCTTGCAACAATGCCCCTAAACCCACTTGCTGCAATACATTTATAAAGCGCTCATCGTGGGCTTTTTTCGGCTCGTCTTGAATAAAAGGTAACGCTAGCGCTAAATTGTCACGCAATGTGCCGGCAAATAAATAAATACGTTGGCTCACCACCGTCATTGCTGCCCGCAGTTCAGCTTCGCTGTAATCGGCGATGGGGTGCCCATCAAGGGTAATATTGCCTTGTTGTGACAACCATTCTCGGGTAATTAGCCCAAACAAGCTCGATTTACCGCAGCCTGTAGGGCCTAATATCGCCACCTTCTCACCCGCGTTAAGGGTTAAATTAACACCCTGTAAAATCGGCGAATTTGGCTGATAAGCAAAATACACCTGATGCAATTGCAATGCGCCGGAGCTAGCTTGAAGCGGACTTTGGTCATTAAAGCTCACCGCGGGGGCTTGTTCAGTGATGTCTGTGACACGCTGTGCGGCAAGCAAGGTACTGGATAAATGTTGAAATGCACCGGCGATGGGCATCATCATTTCGAGGCTGGCCATGGTGGCAAACACCATCAATGCCATTAATGGGCCTGGCGGCACCTTATCGCCCACGCCATGACTGGCCAAATACAACATCACCACTACCGCAATACCGTTAACGATAATCAGCATAGCCTGGCTTAAGCCTGTAATATTGGCCATGGCTGTTTGTTGGCTAAACAATCGCGCTTGCGCTTGCTCAAGTTTAGCTAAATAGCGGTTGTTAGCCGCAAATAGACTTAATTCGGCTTGGCCCTGAATAACATCTAATAACATGACTCGATATTGCTGTTTTGCATCAATTAATGCCCGACCAGGCGCTTTACCGAGCACATAAAACACTACAGGTAATACGCACCAGGCTAACAATAAAATGCTGCACAAACTCAAGGCTAAGCTGAGATCAAACCAAGCTAGAAAAATACCTAAGCCTGCAATCATCAGTAGCGACGCGACTAAAGGCGTAAGCAAGCGTAAATACAAATGATCTAAGGTATCGATGTCGGCCACTAAACGATTAAGCAAATCACCTTTACGTAAACCTTGCAGGTTGGCAGCACTGAGCGGTAAAAGTTTTTGCCATGCCCAAATACGTAATTGAGTGAGTAACTTAAATGTCGCTTCGTGGGTGGCTAAACGCTCACCATAGCGGCTGGCGGTTCGGGCGATAGAGAAAAAACGTACCCCACCTGCCGGGGTAAAAAAGTTAAACATTTGCGCAGTGACAATCGATAATCCCGCGATTGCCGTCGCCGATAAAAACCAGCCCGATAGCGACAATAAACCAATGCCGGTTAATAAGGTGATAAAGGTTAATATTAAGCCGGTCAGCATCATTAACCACTGGCGACGAAACAAGGCTAAAAACGGCATTAATACTCGCAATGATGTGCTACGCGTTGATGTCGAGTTTGCTGCAGTTTGAAGTGAGGCAGTGTTAAGTGAGGTTTGCTCATTCGAGTGAGTCATTAGTAACCCTCCTGCTGCTGATTAATCATTTGCGCTAACAATCCATCACTGTGTTGTAATTGGCTCACATGACCTTGCTGCACAATAACGCCTTTATCCATCACCAACACCCTGTCCATCGAGCTTAAATCATCTAACCGATGGGTAACGGTTAACCCACTCGCGCCTTGCATAGCACGTTGTAATGACGCTAAAACAAACTGCTCGCTTTGAGCATCTAAACTGGCAGTCGGTTCATCGAGTAAAAACAGCTTGGCGGGTTGCGCAAGTGCCCGAGCTAAAGCAAAACGTTGCGCCTGGCCAACAGAAACCCCGGCACTTTGATCGCTTATCATCAAATCTAACCCTTGGGCATGCTGGGTGACAAAATCGCCGATATTAGCTTGCTCAAGTAACGCCATAATTTGCGGGTCAGTTAATTGCGGATTTGCTAGCGCGACGTTATCGCGCACCGTGCCATGAAACAATTGCGGATCCTGGCCAAGCCAAGCTAAATGACGTCGCCAATCGGCCAATTGAATACTCGACAGCGATTGTTGATTGATTTTCAGGCTGCCTTTGTAAGGTAAAAAACCGAGTAAAGCATTGAGCAAACTGGTTTTACCTGCGCCACTTGGGCCAACTATCGCCCAATGTTCACCCGCTGGCAACGTAAATGAAATAGGCCCTAACAAACGCTGACCATCAATGCTAAACACCTCAAGTTCAACCGCTTCTATACTGACCGCATCAGCTAAAAATGGTGCTTTAGGCTGGCTATTGGCGGCCATTTCGCTGCCTTGAACTTGATAATTGAGCAGTTCGACTAACGTTTCTGCCGCACCAATTGCTTGCGCTTTGGCATGGTAATGGGTGCCTAAATCGCGCAGTGGCTGAAAAAACTCTGGCGCTAAAATGAGTACAAACATGCCGGTAAATAAGCTAATACCTACACCGTAATGGCCAAAATCTAAATGGTCTAAATAACTAAAGCCAAAATACACTGCTAGCACGGCAATCGACACTGCAGCAAAAAACTCTAATACCGCTGAGCTTAAAAAAGCTAACCGCAGCACAGACATAGTGCGACTACGAAAATCTTCTGAAGCTGTTTCGATATTAACTAACTCAGCGTCACCACGGTGGAATAACTTAACCGTCTGCAAGCCTTTTAAACGGTCCATAAAATGGCCGCTTAACCGAGACAACGCCTTAACATTCTTACGGTTAGCATCAGCAGCGCCCATACCTACCAAAATCATAAACATTGGGATCAAGGGGGCTGTGGCTAATAAAATAATCCCTGCTGCCCAATTAAGTGGAAATACACACACCAAAATAAGCAAAGGAATAAAACCGGCTAACATCATTTGCGGCACGTATTTAGCGTAATAGTCGTGTAAGTCTTCAACCTGTTCAAACACTATGCTTGCCCAGGCGCCTGAAGGTTTGCCCTTAATAAACACGGGCCCCAACTCAACCAATTTATTCAACACGGCTTGACGAATATCACTGCGCAAACGCTTACCCGCCTCAAAACTCACCCGCTCACGCACTTGCGCTAATCCGGCTCGCAGCAGTAACAAACAAATGAGGCCGATAAATTCAATGCTGGATGCTTGCACAGGCATATTTTGCATAATCACTTGCTGTAAAATACGCGCAATACAATAAGCTTGCCCAACAATGGCAACGCCATTGAGCCAGCCACACAAAATAGATAACTTAAGGAAAATACCACAGGCAGACTGTTGGCTTTTAAGCCACTGAGTTAATGACTTTTCTAACGACTTATCCATAATGCTCCGGCTGTGTTGATCTTCGCCTAAAATTGGCTGCAGTATCGCAGCACTGGGCCTGAGATAACACCTTAAACAGTGTAAATGTTAACTGATTCACATTTTGCTAATGGACTATTAGCAATGGATATCAGTTATAGATATCAGTTATAGATAATCGCGCTTAAATCAAACTGAAACTACAACAGAAATGGTTCACTCGAGGGGGTATGACCGTATTTAACCAACACATGCCATAACAATTTTAAATCTTGCAGCTTTTTAGTATGCGCCCCGCGCTCGCTCCACGAGGTAGGTTGTTTTTGCAGTTGATATGCCGCTCGGCCAATAATGTCGGCATTAATGATTTCATCTTCAGCAATGCTTTTTGCCAACGCAGGCATCACAGCTCCTCTAAAATCATCAGGCACATCCGCAATGTGCATTTGTCTGCCGTTGTGCCAATGCAGTTCGATGTCATATTCAGCGCACAATGCCATTAATGAATCGCCAATTTTACTGCCATTAAACGACGGGTCAGCCACCAGCATGGCAATGTCCCTCTCTAGCGACACATCACCGTGAATTTGTGCTTCGATGTAATGATCTAAATTACCACTGGTCATACCCTCAAAGCGTGAGGTCACCGGATCGGTTAAATGCTGGCTAAAGTGCGAAATTAACTTACTCGGTTTAAGGCCTGCGCAGCCCAAGGCATATTGACGTTCAAAACTCTCACTCATTAACGCCGCTAAAATGGCATCAAAACATTTGATGGTGCCCTTTTCTTTGGGTAACCGATAAGAGTCCATATAGCTGAAGGTACAACGAGATAGTATTTGCGAGTGAGTGATTAAATAACAGCTACCAAAACGCGGCGCAGGCCCCAAAGGACATAAACCAAAATCGAGTGCGCCGTATTTGGGCCGATGCTTAATACCAGCATAGCTATTACCAAATAATTGATTTTCCCAATGGTCTCGAGAACCACCTAACTCTGGTGATAAATGGCCATTAGACACATGGGTCTCAAACTGGCTTTTATAGACGCCGTCACGCAATAGACCGTCAATGACACTCAGGCCACGGTTATCAATTCTGTCGGGATGAAAATGCAATGCCACGCGGCTGTGACTCGATAATTGGCGCATCGCCAGTTGGAGCTCTAAAGTAGAAATATTCGACATTAACAACACATTCTTGAGCACAGCATGAGCATGGTCTCGCAGCTCGTATGCCGTTTTCTCAATATGTGATAACGCCGTTAATTTCATCAGTCAGTAATACCTTAACCTTCAATCACTTCAGCTAGGCTGCTAAAGTTCGATTGTCATTTTATTGTATGTAATAAGTTGAGTTTTAGCACTGATCGATGCCTCAAGATTAACACTATTTCATTCTAAATCATTATATTCTGTGTATCAGTCGACTATTACAGCCCTTAGCAGACACAGCAAGCTAATGAGGCTTCGCGCTGGCGGCTATAATAAGAGTTTAATAGCACTTATAGCCGTTTTCAGGTAAGCTTCACGGCCGCCGTTTCTGGCTACCTTTTATTCATAGCAACAATATGTTGCCCAAAGAGATTTTTCTATGAGTTTTGCCTCACTTGGTCTGAATGCTGCTATTTTAAAAGCAGTTGAAAAACAAGGTTATGACACCCCCTCTCCGATTCAAGCACAAGCCATTCCAGCAGTACTAGCCGGACAAGACGTCATGGCAGCCGCCCAAACCGGGACAGGAAAAACCGCAGGCTTTACCCTGCCAATCCTAGAATTATTGTCAAAAGGCAACCGCGCCCAGCGTGGCCAAGTGCGTGCATTAGTATTGACTCCAACGCGTGAATTAGCCGCACAGGTTCAAGAAAGTGTTGCCACTTACGGTATCAACCTACCGTTAAAATCAGCTGTTGTGTTTGGTGGTGTGTCTATTATCCCGCAACTTGCAGCCCTAAGAAATGGCGTTGATATTTTAGTGGCAACCCCAGGTCGACTGCTTGATCTTTGCCAACAAAAAGCTATTAGCTTCAGCAATTTAGAGATTCTAGTGTTAGACGAAGCGGACCGCATGTTAGACATGGGCTTTATTCGCGACATTAAAAAAGTATTAGCGTTATTGCCACCTAAACGTCAAAACTTGATGTTTTCGGCGACCTTCTCCGATGAAATCCGCGAATTAGCCAAAGGGTTAGTCAATAACCCGGTTGAGATTTCAGTGACGCCACGTAATGCCACCGCCAACACCGTTACTCAGTGCGTGTATCCAGTGGATAAAACGCGTAAGTCGACGGCATTAATCGAATTGATTAAAACCAATGATTGGAAACAAGTGTTGGTGTTTTCACGCACTAAACATGGTGCTAACCGTTTAGCTAAAAGTTTAGAAGCTGCCAATATTAAAGCCGCCGCTATTCATGGTAATAAAAGCCAAACAGCGCGTACTAAAGCATTGGCTGACTTTAAAGCCGGCACAGTACAAGTCATGGTGGCAACCGATATCGCCGCGCGTGGTATCGATATTGACCAACTGCCATTTGTGGTTAACTTTGACTTACCTAACGTACCTGAAGATTATGTTCATCGTATTGGCCGTACCGGCCGTGCAGGTTCTACCGGTCAAGCGGTATCGTTAGTTGGCCTTGAAGAAGTGAAGCTACTGCATGATATTGAGCGATTAATTAAGCGTACTATTGAGCGTAAGCAACTTGCAGGTTTTGAAGCGCCCTTCACTATTCCTGAAGCGAGCAGTCGCTCTGGTGGTCATAAAGCCAATAGCGTTAAAAATCCAAACCCAAATCGCAGTAAGCATGCTCAGCAAAATACAAATAATGCTGATAAGTCTGAGCGTAAATATGATTCACGCCAGCAAGCTCGCAGCAATGATGGTCAATCACAAGGCGCTAGCAAGCCTAAAGCGCCAGGTAACAGACAAGAAGCGATCGCTAATGGTAATAAACCGCCACAGCGTAATCGTCCACCACGTCGCAGTGGTGCAGGTAATAGCGGTGCAGCAGCAAGCAGCAATACTGGTGCACCTAAAGACAGCGTTAATCCATATGCTAATGCCAAAATAAGAAGCTAACATTGATATTAAGCGATAAGGCTTACGGCTTCTCTCATAGAGAGTAGCCGCTTAGAGAGTAGTCGTTTGGCTAATAGTTAATTAACCCAGAGTTGATTAACTATTAGCTGATTAGCCAATAAAAAACCGGTGAACATTGTTCACCGGTTTTTTTGTTTAAACATCACTTATACCATTCCGCGTGAGTAAATGATTTCTCAGCGAGAATTTAAAAGGGCTTAAACAAGGCGAATGACTGAATGAATAGTGGTTCTCTTTCGAAGTCATGCAACGCAGTGTAAGCCCTTTTAAAACTCGCCTGAAATGAATACCTCAGTCACTTTTGCTCTGCGTTCTCGCTATTTGAAAGGGAACAACCATTACTACATAGCGACGCCTTAATCAAAAACCGCTGGACGCATTCTGAGTGGTCACTTATTAATGCGGTATGGTATTACGATTACATAAACCAGGCTCGGTAGTTACGACCTTTCAACTTACCTTTATTCAATTTATTCAGCGCTTGTTTAGATACTTTGCTGTTTACCGCAACATAAGCACGGAACTCGGTCACTTTGATTTTGCCGATATCATTAAAGTCTAAGCCGTTATCACCGGTTAATGCGCCAACAACATCACCAGGACGGATCTTTTGCTTTTTACCGGCATCAATCTGAATTGTGATCATCTCAGCCGCTTGTGGCAGTTTGTTTAAGGCACTCATTGGTGGCAATGTTTCACTGACAACATCTTTACCCATGGCTTCTTCAATCATAGCCATTTTGTAACCGTCATCTTCACCAAAGAAGGTGTAAGCTGCACCCGAGCTACCCGCACGGCCAGTACGGCCAATACGGTGAATGTGTACTTCGGTATCGTAAGCAATGTGGTAATTAAATACCGCATCAAGCTCATCAATGTCTAAGCCGCGCGCCGCAACATCGGTAGCCACTAAAATACGCGCACTGCGGTTAGCAAACTGTAATAACATTTGATCGCGATCGCGTTGTTCCAAATCACCGTGCAGTGCTAACACACTAAAACCAAACTCGGCTAACGAATCAGCCACTTGCTGGGTTTCACGCTTAGTATTACAAAAAACCACTGAGCTACGCGGTTGCTTATCAAGTAACAATAAGCGCAACGCTTCTAGGCGGCCATGGTTGTCATCGACACGGTAAAAGTGCTGTTCAATGGTTAAGTTGTCATGCTTTTGCTCAACTTTAACCATCACAGGGTTATACATGATTTGGTCGGCAATCGATTTGATTTGCTCAGGGAATGTCGCGCTAAATAATAACGTTTGGCGCTCACGCGGCGCTGCCGAAATAATTTGGTCAATGTGCTGCTGGAAACCCATTTCTAACATGCGATCGGCTTCATCTAAAATCAACATGTTCATGTTGCTTAAATCTAAGCGGTTGCGATCTAAATGATCGACTATACGACCCGGCGTACCCACAATAATATGTGCGCCATGTTCAAGCGAACCAACTTGTGGCCCCATTGGCACACCACCACATAAGGTTAATACCTTGATGTTATGAATACCACGAGCCAGAGTACGGATTTCTTCTGCTACCTGGTCTGCCAATTCACGAGTTGGGCACAACACCATTGTTTGAATGCGAAAACGTTTTACATCAAGCTTATTGAGCAAACCTAAACCAAACGCAGCAGTTTTACCTGAACCTGTTTTTGCTTGGCCAATTACGTCTTCACCGGCCAAAATTGGCGGTAAGCTTTCGGCTTGGATCTGAGTCATCGATTCAAAACCCATGGTTTGTAGGTTTTCAAGCAATTCAGTTTTTAAATTAAGTGACGCGAAAGCCATGTTAACGGCTGGTTCAGTAGACTGACTCAAGGCGAATATCCTCTGATATCGAAAGCTAAAAAGCACGCAAGTGCTGCACAAACAAATTAGCCAAGGTTAATATTCTTAGCGTATCAATCTCTACGCATCAAATTGTCCTTGGCCATATACGCGCTATTGTAGCAATTTTCTTCAGCTTTCGCTGACAAATCTTTATCTCAAACTGGGATATTTTATGATTGGTTGGCTAAAAAATTTGACCAAAAAGTCCTTGCTGATAATCTCGTACAGCTTGGTCTATTTCTGCCTGAGTGTTCATCACAAAAGGCCCCATCTGCACGATGGCCTCGTTAATAGGGTTACCGGCTAAAATCAACAAACCGACACCTTTATCTTCGGCCTGAAAATGGCACACTTCAAGGGCATCTAATACCACAAACTCACCAGCTTTCGCGCTTTCACGCAAACCTTGGCCATCGATATAATGCAGATCACCTTGATAAATATAGACACAGACGGTCTTAAAACGTTCGAGGTTTAGCGTGCCGTGGCCATGTGGCTGTAAGGTTAAATCGGCAATAGCGCCATTACCCGCCAGCCCTTCAATCGCGGCGTTGATTGCTAATGGATTATGATTAAACCCCCACGCACCTGCTAACGCTAAAAGTGTGGCGCCGTGCTCATTATTCAATTGGGGTTTATGTTGGTTGAGACTGTCTTGATATATCGGCGTACGCATTTTGTCTTTAGCGGGCATATTGAGCCAAATTTGAAAACCATGCAGGCCTTCTTTGGCATCTGCTAGCGGCATTTCAGAATGCACGACACCACTGCCGGTGCTCATCCACTGCACATCACCGGCTCGTATCGGCTTAACATTGCCCATTTGGTCACGATGCTCAAACCCGCCTTTACGGATATAGGTAAAGGTTTCGACACCACGATGAGGATGTGGCGGAAAGCCACCAATAAAGTCTTGCTCGTCGTCAGATTTGATCTCATCGATCATTAAATAGGGATCAAAGCGAAGCTGCTCAAAGTCGGTAATACGCTTGATGTTAACGCCATCACCGTCCATTGCCGGTAATGCGCTAAAACGCTGTAGCACTTTCATGTAAACCCTATGAGCAATCAAATGATACCTAGAGCATAGCAGTCAACTAACTGAATAAATATGGCATAATAGTGTGATTTACGTTCGATAAAATCGATAATAAGTTTAGTTAAACTGCAACACTAACTCCGTTTGTCTGCTGCCTTGAGCGCTAATATCTTGACTATGCATTGCGGCATTTTGGCAATTTTTTTCAAATTGATTAATACCTTGCTGAAGTGTCATTGCATTAGTATAAATTTGATTAACAACTGCAGCTTGCTCTTCTGCTGCCACCGATATTTGCTCACCATTACTCTCAATAGTCGCCATCACGTGACTGACCGTCGTTAGACTTTGCTCAAGCATGTTTCCCGAGTCGATACTTTTATCGGTAAGCAAGTGGCTTTGATCCATTTGTACTACCGCCTCAGCCGTTGTGCGACTCAGTGTATTGATAATTTTATGGATTTCATTAGCCGATGTTGCCGAGCGGCTTGCTAGATTGCGTACTTCGTCAGCAACAACTGCAAAACCCCTACCCGATTCGCCTGCACGAGCGGCTTCAATTGCTGCATTTAGCGCCAATAGATTGGTTTGTTGCGCAATACTCTCAATGACTTCAACTACTTGATTAACATTCAGGCATTGTTGATTTAAAGACGAAATCGCAATACGCGACTCAGAAAGTAAATGATTTATCTCTGTGCTAGCGGCTTGGCTATTGACCAGCGCTGTTTTAGTGGCTTGCAATTGGGTAACCAATTTATGAATTTCAGTTGTCGAATTGGAAGTGCTCTGAGCAATATCGGTAACAGATGAACTCATTTGCCCTATCGCGGTAACAACCTGCTCAAGATTTTGAGACTGCTCAACAAGTTGGTTTTGATTAGCTTCATTTTGCTGCTGGTGTTCGTCTAACCCCTGCTGAAGATGTTCTCCGCTGTCTTTAATTCGCCCTATCACGGCCAATATTTCGGCCTTTTGCATCCGTAAACTTAATTCTAAATGAGATAACTCATCGGTATAACCGGTATAAACAAATTGGTTGAGCGGGTTATTGTGGATTGTCTTGCTCAAAGCGAGCACAGCTTCAAAACGGTGTTTCAACAAATAAAGTGGCATACAAAAACACATGACAGCGGCAACAAGCCCAAAAACAGCAAATGTTGAACTTAAATAAGGTAGGCTAATAAACAGAGTTACTGAGCACAACCAAGTTAAAAAGAGTTTAGTGATAATACTGGCGCCAAACTTTGGCTTTGGCGTTTTACCCGCATTAACTGAATCATAGCAAGCCTGAGCACGCTGGGTTAGCTCGGGGTCGGGTTGCGTTCTCACAGACTGATATTCGCAAATAATACCATTGCGTTTAATTGGAGTAACATAGGCATTGACCCAATAATACTTACCATTTTTACAGCGGTTTTTTACCAGCCCCATCCAGCTTTGCCCCTGCTTAATGGTATTCCACAAATCAGCAAATGCAGCCTTAGGCATATCAGGATGGCGCACAATATTATGCGGCTGGTTGATTAACTCTTCTTTGGTGTACCCACAGGTCGCAATAAAATCATCATTAACATGTGTAATAATACTCTCTAAATTGGTTGTAGAGAGTATTTTAAAATCCGGCGGATAAACGACTTCTTCGTCGATAATATCTTTTACAGTCATATTGATTTATTAAGTCTTGTTAGATAAGCCATGATGCTGATTATTATTCAAGCAACATCATTTTTATGTGATGGCTCGCGACTTTAATAAGTAAAAATACAATGCCATCAAAATACCTAGAATAGATCACATAGAGAGTTTATTGATAACGAGTGAGATCACTTCATAAGGGGTTACGGTTGTAAAATACCCAGCAAACAATATTGTTTATCGCATTCATGATGTGTACTAGATAACGGTAAACAATGCAAAACGCCGTATAATCAACGTGAACTTACCATTATAGGACGATGACGTGTTAACAAAAATCCTCATTACCATGTTAGTTATTATTGGGGCAATAGTGTATTTACGACGAGGGCGAGGCAGTAAAGTCGCTCAACGTAACGCCGCTATCCATATTGAAAAGCCCCCCTTGCTAAGCAGGATGATTATTTACACTATGATTGCACTTTCAATGCTAGCCACTGCGGGTTATTGGGGCTGGGGTTGGTACGACGATAACACGATTGTAGAAGTCACGATTTCGTCCCCCATTGAAGCCATGACAGCGAGTTATAAGGTGCGCAAAAAAGACATAGAAGAGCAACGGATTACCACTATCGATGGCATACAAATTCGTTTATCTAACCAAGAGCGATTAACGGTAAAGTCACTCGATAACCAGTAACACACAAAATAATCACCACAACGTTAAGGTGACCAATACTCACGTTAACAGGTCATTACTCGTTAAAAGTCTAATGTACCAATTCACTTGAACTTTACTTTCTATTAACAATCAAAGGTAACAACGATAAAATAAAACGACACTGACGCTAAATGACTAGCATTAAAACCTGCACTGAATGCACAAACAGACACGTTAGTACACTTGAGCAACAACACTTCTCTAAGCCATTGAGTTACGCGTTAGTAATGCATAGCGTACTCATTGTATTAATGGCCTGGTTTTGGCAACAAGATAACAAGCAAAGAGTGGCAAAACACGCGCCTTCAAGCAAACATGCCGCCATTAAAAGTTATCTCATCACCTCACAACACTATGAGTCGATGCTCGCGGCGACTGGTAACAAACCAGAGCATCAAGCTCAATATAAAACTAAATCTGAATCTGAACCTGAATTCGACATAAAAAGTGCAGCGAACTCATCCGCTCAACGCATTGAACAAACGTCTTTATCAACCCAAAGTGACTCGCCAAGCACAATAGTATCGGCCTCGATACAAACGGTTCCCATAAAATCAGCCCCAATAGAGGAACCAGTATCGAGTGAACCTGTATCGAGTGAACCAGTATTGGCAACAACAATCAGTACTCCAACCGTTAAAAGCAATCATCAACCGAAAGAGCCTAAACCAACAATCAACTCAACACTCAATACATCGACAAACACAATTAATGCAGCCTTTTCAATGCAACAAGCCGCGACGCAATACTTACAGCAGCATAATAACCAACAGCTTGAACAACTCATTGGCGCGCAAACAGCAGCGAAAAACAAACCTATTGGCAGTTTGAGTGAGATGGACACTGAGGTGGAGTTCATTGAGCTAATACCTAACATTGACACCAGCCAACCCCATACGTTAAATCACAAATTAGATCCTAATCGAATCGTAAAACAAGGTGATTATTGTTACCGAGTGGTCAATCTGGCAACTCAGGTGAATCCCCATGGCTGGGGGTTAGGCTTTGCAGAGTATTGTGGCGAAAATGAACAAAAGCAGCTGCTGACAGAAGCCATCAATAATAGAGTCAATAAAGTCAAAACGGATTAACATTCACCGATACGATCAACTAGACGACTGAATAATCTATTTAGGTTGTTTGCGATATTACCCCGACACCACCTGATTTCGCCCTTGAGCTTTCGCTTTGTAAAGTCTTTCATCTGCGGCTTTATAAATCTGTGGTAAATGACTGCCATCATCAGGCCAACGTGCGATACCAATACTAATGCTAGTGCTGAGCTTACTGTCACCAACGGCAGTAATGTTGTCTATTGCGACGCGCAAACGCTCTGCAATTTGGCTTGCCTGCTGCATATTCGTATTAGGGATGAGCATACAAAACTCTTCACCGCCAAAACGGAAAGCCCAATCATTACGACGTCGCATATCGTTAATTAACTGAGACACCTTAACCAAAACCTTGTCACCGGTATCATGACCAAATTGATCATTAATCTTTTTAAAATGATCAAGATCGAGTAGTAACATCGACACTGACAGTTGTTCTTCAGGTAAACTTTGGCATAGCATATCGAAAATGGAATCCAACAATAAACGATTATTTAACCCCGTTAACGGGTCTATAGACGCTATTTGCTGCAAACGTTCAACCGCTTCTGCACGCTTAAATTCATAACTAAAAGATAACGCCCAAATGGCCGCCAAACACAGTAAGATATTGGCAATGGTAATGGGATAAATATCGGCAAGATTGTAAATCAAGGCATACGTTAAAATCGCAATACCTGCCGTCATATATACGCTGGTATAAAGGGTGCCTAGCTTGATGCCTAATAACAAGTATGACAAAACAGGAATAATAAATAACCAGGTAAATAGCCCAGAATTAAACGATGCGCTATAAATGCCAATCAAAATCACCGTAAAAACTGCAAATAAAAATATTGAGCACCATAAGGTCAGGTTAGGCGTGCGTTTATGAATTGCGAGTATACCAATACATAAACATACCACCGCCAACTCAACCATGGCGTACACCTGGAAACCACTAAACCAGTTATTCACGACAAAAAGACTGCCTGCAATAATGATGACAATTAACACTGCCTTTAACACTGTACGACGATACTCGAGTTCGCTTGCCCATAAATTAGCAATAGCCATTAATGTTTATCCCTGTGTCACTTTTACAGCAACCTGCATTCACGGTGGCCATACGAGTTGTCTCAATATCCTGAATTCAGATTAAAGAGTTAATATGATTTAAAAGCGTAGATCAAAATTAAGTAATTTGTTCAATGATTAAATGGTTACGACCTGACAAAAAAGACTAAAAGAGTATTAATTGACCAGTTAAGTATTAATATCATCAAAACAGACCGCCTATGGTTGTACCTCAGCCAATCAAAACTCATTATTATTCATATCAATCACGATTTTATGACAATAAACATTCACACTCAAACGCGGAAATAAGACTCAATATGGCAAAACCTAACAAAAAAGGCCCAACACGCACAGTCGATATATTCTGTGCTCAGTGTAAAGCGCAACTGTTTACCTACCGCAAAGGCGGTAAAGGCGCCCTAATCAAATGCTTTAAAGAACGTATCGTAAAAGATAATACTCAAGTGCCGTGCACGTGTCCTGAGTGTGACCAAATATTTGCTCGAGACACTCTGATGAGAGGCGCTCCAGCCTATAAAATGGTGGGCGGCAAAGTCACCTTTAAATAATGTTGTACGTAAAATAGATGCACATCCATGATAAAACCTATCTTAATAACCTCATGCTATCAATGTCCTTAAATCACCCATTTTAAACCACACCCGCATAAAATAATGATCAATCTCCAGCGGCGCAGAGCTACAGCAAAATCAATAACAGCATCTTGATATCATTATAAAATAAGCGCTCGGGCCCGTTTTGAGGCTGTATTAGCTATCGCGATTATTTGCGAACTGGATCGCTTTTTATAAAACTAAACTGCATACACTGAGTTTATTGTGCTAAATTTAGAACTCACCGTTCTATTTTTTAATCTTGAGAGGCGACTATGGCGCATCGTTGGCAAATTGCTATTTCTGCAGGTTTATTGGCAGCCGTTTGGGCTGGCCTTGCGGATGTGTTTCATCTGGTCACATGGGTCGGCTTTCTTGGTTGCAGCACCTTTTTCGCGCAAACCGAAACGGGCGTAAAAGGAATGATGATGGCAATGACAACCAATCTTTCAGGCGTATTCTGGGGATGGTTAATTATTGCAGGCAGTGGCGTATTAGGCTCATCTATCATTAGCTACGCATTAACCGGTATTGTGACTGCGTTTATGTGCCTACAAGCCAGCAATAAAAACTTTGCGTTTATTCCTGGAACCTTTATTGGATGCTGTATCACATTCGCACTTAATGCCGACCTTGCCGCTATTATTCCACCATTAATGATTGGCGCTGTACTTGGCTATAGCATGAGCTTACTCACTGGCTTACTTATTACCTTAACGGACAAAACAGCAGAATCAATAAAAGATGATGCAGTAAAAGAAATGTAGCAACTGCGATTAGAACGTAAACAAATCTTGCATTAAATAAGCCGATGAACACATCGGCTTTTTCTTTGAGTTTTCATTCAGCAACAATAACTAACCATTAACTGGCACGAGGCTTAATTAACAGAAGTTCTGTTTGCCTGCCATTGAGATACCACACCCCCGATTTATCGAAAATGGCATCTTCTTCTAACATGATTCTAATTTCTTTTTTCCACTCTTCTATAAAAATAGCGTTATTCAGCTCAATGGCATACGCGGTATTTACATGTAATGGGTAATCACCATCGCCTGGTACTCCCTCTTGCGAATCCCACATCCCCAGCGTAGTGCCGGCACCATGGCCATGATAACCCAGCGGGTGGGTATAAATGGTTGGCTGTAACCCTTGTGAAATGGCCTGTTGACGAGAACGCGCCAACACTTGGTTACCCGTCAATCCTTCAGAGAAATGCCCCGTAAAGATATCTTGGAGTTGATTGCCAAATAACAGTGCCTTTTGTAAATAGTGGGGCGCCTCGGTTTCACCCGGTTTTAATACATAAGCATGTTGCTGCGTATCGGTATTTAAGCGTAAATATGTTATGCCAAAATCAACATGCAATAGATCGCCCGGTAAAATAATCTGTTTACCGTCGTCATTCGCTAAACTTGAATGATGCTTAACATTAACGTTATCACTTCGTTGAATTGAAACGGTTGGGTGAAACCAAGTTTGTAGCTTAAGTTCAACAATGCGCTCTCTAAGCCACCACACTACATCGTCAGTCGTTGTTTGCCCTGGGGTGATAACCTTGTTTGAAAATGCTTCTGCTATTATCGAATGCGCTAATTTTACAATATCTTTGTAAATCGCTATTTCTTCAGGGATTCGTTGTTCTAGCCAACCGATGGCAACAGGTTCAGCTGACACAACTTTGGTTTTGTATTTTTCAGGTAAATGCGATAGCAGGCTTTCTTTATCGGTTGCGACCACCCCATCAGCATGTGCCCAATGTGAAGATTGATTAATACCGATGCTATTAGGTCGGTAGCTTTCAATTAATTCATTAAGTGCTAACCATTGATTGGGTTGTTTTGCTTTATCCCACGCTTTTTCGAAGACATGGCCAACGTTATAAGGCGCAATAGCATGAGCACCTATACTGCCATCACTTTTACGAGCAAACACTAATATTGTTGTACGACGAGCAGATAACCACGTTGCAGGTAATAATGTTTTAAGCACCGGATCTTCATTGTACTCACGGCCAATGATGACCCACATATCTAGCTTATGTTCGTTCATTAGCTTGGGCAATAATAGCTCAACACGTTTTGCCAATATATTATCGAGAAAATCTGCCCTGTCGCGCATAGGTAAAATATCAACAGTATTTGTTGCCCATGAATTAGCGCAGAAAGTTAATATCATAAAAAACAAAAAGTAGACCCAATTGAAAAAACGCAAAATTAATTCCTTTTATTAGCGACGAAGCAGCTATTACCTTTCAATAGCTAACCTGTTGAAAAAATAAGCTTTTATCGATTTATTTAAACCTAAATAATTAACTCACTATATGCACCCAGTAAATCAAAATAACACTCACTGAAGGTTTTTGGCCATGTAATTGTTTTGAATAGGTAATGATTACAATCTCATACTCTTGGTACAGGTATCAACGTTATCTGGTGTACAAATTGAAGTCGGGATGTAAATTATTTTCTCATATTGTTGTTCTGTTACAATATTATAAAGTGTCAAAATGGCTTGTCTGCCCATTTCATATGGGTTTTGACCAATATTGATATGAGCAAGATGCTCTCCCAACATCGTTAATTGTTCAGAGGATGTATCGGTGATAACGATAATGACCTTGTTGTCATTAATCTTTGCCAGGTAAGGGGCGATCATTTTACGGTAAAGTGCTTGGTCATTTTGCGGCCAACCACCGACAGCAATAAAGGCGTCTGCTTTTACGGGTTTACCTTTCAAAACAGATTCCATCTGCTTAACAGATCGATCAAGTTGATCAAAATTAAAAAAAGGTTCCCTAATTTCAGTCCAGCCCGAGTCGTTATTAAGCAATTCTCCAGGAGGTGCAGCGTATTTTTTTCCGGATAATGCAGAACGGACTCCCATCAGTCTTAAATTCAAATTAGGAGAATCTGGTCGCCCAGATTGCATTATGAGTGTTCCCCCATTGGGCCGAAGTTTTTTTAACTCTTCACCTAGTGATTTACCCAATTCAACATTGTCAGTGCCTATATAGGCTAGGCGTAAATTGTTAGGGTCTTCGTTGATTGAAGCATCAAAATCAGAGTCATAGGTAATAATCGGAATACCTGCTTCTTTAGCTCTTTTCAGGCTATTATTAGCGAGATATTTAGATTGTGTAATGGCGACAGCAATACCATCTACACCTTCATCAATCAGCTGATTTATTACCTGGTCTTGCATCCTCACGTTACTTATATTGGGTCCCCGATATATGCACTCTACGCCTTTTATTTGAGCGGCAGCATCTATACAGCCAATTTTACTTTGCTCAAAAAAAAACACTGTTAAATTTTGGTACCACTGCAAGTTTTAATTCTTTTCCATAGACAGGAGATACGGGTAATACACTAAAGACAAAACACAATACGAGTAATCTCGCCACATAACCTCCTCAGATAAATCAGAGCACTACTCTGCTTTACAATAAAATATAGCAAAGGGATCCAGTTAAAGATATGAACTGAAACAGCATGACTGAACATATCAGTGTGGGGTAATCGATATTATTGAGTTTTCAACTCGACCATGCAACCAGGATGGCTACATCATATAAGTAACCAATGGGACCAAATTTTTAAATGTCTGTCTTAATTAAATTTTTAATTTTATGGCTACTTGTTTTGTAGGTCATTCCAAGCATCAAACGCTTTAGCAGACAGCTGGTATTACGACGCCTCTTAAACAAGGCATATACAGGTTCTTCTAATGTTGCCACCCATTTTTATGCCCTTTATGGGAAGCGCCAAAAGTATGAAATTAACTATTGACGCCATAGTCTCTTGTTATATGCCTCTAATTTGTAGGCTTTTTTTGTATCTTCGTAATTTTCTTAATAAGTGTTCGGGATCTTCATCCGAACCTTTAGCTCTCAAATATTCTTCAGCTATCTCAGGAAAATTGGACATCCATACATATTATTGAATAACAACTTATTATAAGTAGTTGATATTATTAACTTTAATAAGTGAGTGTCCCGTACTTTTTTGGTGAGGGCAAAATAGAGAATACAAAACATCAGCTTATAATGTTTTGTATTCTACTTTTTTATTACATCGAAATACTACGACCAATAGAAGTAATTGGGCCTGTTGGTAGACCTGTTGGCGATCCTGTTTCTTCTTCTATGGTTAGTTCAAAGAGTTGGTTCACTGTTAGTGCGGGTAGATTATTAATATCGAAATTAAGCGTCCCTCCACTTTTTACTAAGCCTAAAGAAACGGGTGCATCCCAGTTTTCTGCTTTTGTCCAAAATTGTAATGCTTTTCCTTTTGGAATTTCAACCGCACCTAAAGAGACAAGTTGTATTTGATTGGTGTGCCTTGTTTGCACTCTTTAAAATGCCATATATGGACGCTCCCGGTGAGTCAAGACAATACTCTGCTCACCGAAGGCTTTTTGGCCTTAGTTTTCTGTACAACATTCTCACTGTTATCGTTGCTTTTGATTTGCTCATTTACCGCTAG
>NZ_JCAYNT010000013.1:0-143942 GCF_059758095.1 Shewanella sp. MF05913 | reverse complement strand
ATAAATGGTTTAATCCCATTTGATTACATCATGGCTTGCCTTAATGAACTGTGTAAACCAGCACCGGATATCGACAACCTGTTACCATGGAATTTTAAACAATAGGTGTGGTTCGCTAGACGGTTACCGAAAAAGTAGTGATAAGCCTGTTGCTAACACAACGGCTTTTTTACGTCTGTAGTTTAGCCAATATGATCATAGAAAGAAGCATGATAACAGTGTGGCCGATATGCTCATGCGAGAGTAGGTCATTTCCAGGCGCCTAATTTTCCTGAAAATAGGGTGATAAGTTCGATGCTAATGCGATGTGTTTAAGTTCTGCAATTTAGTCATTGGCTCAATGCCAGATATGATAATTGCCTGGGTAATATTCCGGACATTAAAAAGCCATCTATCTTGATGGCTTTGGTATCTCTCAGTATAAGGTTAACAACTTATCGAGGATAGGTTTATTGGCTTCTGGGAATTCATAGTCTTTGAGCGCATTAATATCTACCCATTTTACTTGCTGGCCTTCTACACCAATAGCGTTTCCTGTGAAGTCTGTGACTAGATGAATGTCTAATCGCACATGCTTGTCTGGGTAATCGTGGCTAATATCCATAAATTCAGTGGTATGATTTACGTCGAGGTCCACTTCCTCTTTTAGCTCACGGATTAATGCTTGTGTTACTGATTCGTCCAGCTCTACCTTGCCACCGGGAAACTCCCATTTGCCACCTTGATGAAGATGATCATGACGTTTAGCCAATAGCACTTGTTTTTGTTTATTTATAATTACGCCAACGGCGACATGTATTCTCTTTTGCATGTTAGCTCTTATGATATCGCCATTATTGTTTAAAGAAGTCTTCTTCATCGTAACCAATATCGTCGATCATATCTGGGTCGATATTGTCTTTAACCGGAATGCTGTGCTTCTCGCTTGCCCAGTCACCTAAATCGATGAGTTTACATCTTTCGCTACAAAAGGGCTTAAATAATGCTTCCGCACTCCATAGCACTGATGTACTGCAAATGGGGCATTTTACTGTTAATGGCATATTGTTATCTCTTACTCCACTTAATGCTGTTAAAGCAGGTCAGTGTTAGTTGTGATTATGATGTGATGTTAAAGGGTTTAGCTGCAGGTTGCTAGTGAGAACTCAATCGATGTATTTGTGTGGCGGTGTAAATTGAAGTCGACAAAATGAATCGCGTAACGGTTTTTATGACCGCTGATGGTTGGATAACAATTTTGAGCGGCATTCACTCGAACACGGATCAGTGAAAGCGGTTGTGATGATTCACCTTGATAAAAACCTGCAGCAGCTCGTAGCTCATTAAACTCAGCGGTCTGTCTATACAGTTGTAATAAAAGCGCTATAGGGGCTAATAACGGTTGATACTGAAGTAACCAATGCTCTATGTCTTGCTGTCGTTGTGGCCAACTTTTACCTAACCAAAAATGTAACTGTGGTAAATCAAAATTGCAGTATGCCCCTGCCATATTAAAACGCTGTCGTAATGCGGTAATAAACTTATCTTGTTTAATGCTACAACCAATTCTTTCTGGGGTTTGTAATGAGGCTTTACATGCAGATAACTGTTCAATGAGAGGGTTAATTTGTTCGCTATCGCTCAGTTGCAATAAATTTATTTGGCTAAGCTGTTGTATCTGCTTTTCAATGTCTTTGAGCACTTCAGAGCGGTAATCACAGCGTTCTGTTAGCTCTGCTAGCGCAAATAAGGGATAAAAGCATTGGTTTTGTTGATCTTGGAGGATATTGCTTTGCAATTGCTGAGCAAGGTTTTCTAGGCGTAAATAACTGCGTATTTTTTCATTTAAAGGTTGTTCGTAAATTAAATCAGTCATTGGGCTTAGTTAATAACTCGGCTGCTTGTTGTAAAAAGAGTTGATGCAGGCGACTTACTTGGCTGCGCAACAGGTTAATGTCTCCTTGATTATCGATAATGTGGTCGGCTTTATCGAGTCGTTGCTGTCTGCTCATTTGGCTTGCGAGTATATGCTCAACTTGCTGTTGGCTGACACCATCACGTTGTATCGTCCTTGAAATTTGCAATTCTGGGGAAATGTCTACCACCAAAGTTGTAGTCACTAAACTATCTAATTGGTTTTCAAATAGCAAGGGCACAACCATAATCACATAAGCAGAAGTCGATGCATTAACTTGCTCTAGCATGGTTTGACGGATCATCGGGTGTAAGAGATTATTAAGCCATAGTCTTTGTTGTTGATTATCGAAGACTTGACTGCGCAAGGCTGCTCTATCGAGTTCTCCGTTTGGTAACAGTATCTTAGTACCAAAATGCTCAGCTATTGCTTTGAGTCCTTTTGAGCCAGGCTCAACCACTTCTCTGGCAATTATATCGGCATCAACAAGCTCGATGCCGTTTTCGGCAAATAGATTAGCAACGGTGGTTTTTCCGCTCGCGATACCACCTGTGAGACCGACAATAAACTTTTTATCGGTCATAAGGTGCTCAGATACCAATTAAGAATATCTTGTCCCCAGACGAGCGCTATCCAACCGGCGGCGGCAATATAAGGGCCAAAAGGAATAGGGTTACCTTTATTAAGCTTTTTAGTGATAATCATCATGATGCCGACCACTGCGCCGACAAGTGATGACAATAAGATGATCAGTGGCAGCGTTTGCCAACCTAGCCAGGCACCAAATACGGCTAACAGCTTAAAATCACCGTAGCCCATACCTTCCTTGCCAGTCACGAGTTTAAATAACCAAAATACAGACCACAGGCTTAAATAACCTGCAGCGGCGCCAATAATCGCATCTTGTGGGCTGGCATAAATGCCTTTGAGATTGATGACTAGCCCTAACCATAATATCGGTAAGGTCAGTTGGTCTGGTAAGAGCATTTCATCTAAATCTATGCCGGTTAACGCCACTAACACAAAGGTTAATATGCTGGCATAGACAAACTGCCATGTCGGACCAAAATAGAAAGCCAGCGTGGCGATGAGTAAACCCGTAAGCAGCTCAATAATAGGATAGCGTGCAGAAATCGCGGTTTTGCAATTGGCACATTTTCCCTTTAACGATAACCACCCCAAAATGGGTAAGTTATGCCATGGCTTAATATCGCATTTGCATTTAGGGCACGCAGAGCCTGGCACCACGATATTGTATTTTGTTGGATACTCATCGATTGGCTTATTTAAACGTTCATTACCGATTTGTTTAACAATATCGGGGTGATATTCATTTAAGTAAAAATTGCATTCACTTTGCCATTCGCGCTTCATCATCACAGGTAGGCGATGAATCACCACGTTAAGAAAGCTGCCAATGGTGGCAGCAAAGATAAAGCTAATAACAACAAACACCCAAGGATATTGATGCATTGTTGTCACAAAAGTTGAGATAAATTCAGTCATTTTTCTTATTTTTTATTGTTGGACATTAGCCGACAACGTTACCCATTTCAAAAATAGGTAAATACATGCCGACAATCAGTCCGCCAACAACGGTACCAATCACCACCATCATGATAGGTTCAATCAGGCTAGACAGACCATCAACAGCATCATCGACTTGCATTTCATAGATGTTGGAGACTTTGTTGAGCATTTCATCCAGGCCGCCAGATTCTTCACCAATCATCACCATCTGAATCAACATATCTGGGAAAAGACCAGTTGTTCGCATGGCGACGTTCATTTGCATCCCCGCCATCACTTCTTGACGGACTTTAAGTAACGCCTTGCGATAAACATAGTTGCCAGAGGCGCCAGCTGCAGATTCTAAGCCATCAATTAAGGGGACACCTGCCGCGAATGTGGTGGCTAAGGTGCGAGCAAAACGAGCCATGGCTGCTTTATGGAGAATCTCACCGATAGCAGGTATTTTTAAAACAAGTTCATCAATTCGATTCCTAAAAGTTAGTGAGCTTCTATGGGTTTTTATAAATAACCAAACACCAATAAATATTGCCGCCGCGAAAAAGTACCAAGAACCTTGCAGCCACCTTGAAACATTAATGATTAACTGGGTAAATGCTGGCAGTTCCGCGCCAAAGCCATTAAAAATATCTTCAAATTGCGGAACAACAAATAGCAATAATAAAGTCGTTACTAATATTGCCACAATAACAACTGCCGCTGGATAGAACATGGCTTTTTTTATTTTTGACTTTAGTATTTCTGCTTTTTCTCGATACGTTGCAACTCGATCGAAAACAGCATCGAGTGAACCGGAGTGCTCACCCGCAGCCACTAGGTCGACATATAAGTCATCAAAATATATACGATGCGGTCTTAATGAATCCGATAAAGGAATACCTGATTGGACATCGGATAATATAGTGGCAAGCAATTCTCTTACTTTTGCTTTTTCATGACCTCGTCCTAGTAATTCAATGGTGGTTACTAGCGGCACACCAGCGGATAGCATAGTGGCAATTTGACGGGTGATCATGGCAATGTCCATTGCGGTGATCTTTTTCTCTGACTTCCATAAAGGGGCAGACTTTTTACGGACCCCTTTTGGGGTTACACCTTGAGCTTTTAAAACACTGCGAATTTCAGCTATGCTTGAGCCACGTAATTCACCTGAAGTACGCGCACCATCACGATTGACCCCTTTCCACTCAAATGTAAACACCTTGGGTTGGTGTTTTTGAGTTTGTTTTCTGGTTTTAGGTTTTCTTTTTGCTGCTGCAGTGGCCATAGAGCCAATCCTTTTTTGGCGCGCTCTTATCAATAATTCAGACAGTTCAGAGCGATTTTGCAAAGTGGAATAAATCGATATCGTTAATTTTGATACTCTAGACTAGTTAAAAGCTAGTGACACGATTTATTTCGGCAATACTGGTTACACCATGAATCACTTTAAGCAAACCTGATTGGCGTAAATCTCGCATACCTTGTTGTTTGGCAATCGTGGCGATTTGTAAGGAGTTGCCGCCTTCCATGATAGTGCGGGCAATATCATCGCTCATCTTCATCACTTCGTAAATACCGACACGGCCTTTATAGCCGCCGGAACATAATTCACAGCCTACCGGTTTAAATACGCTAATACCTTTATTTATGTCAGCTTCTTGAAAGCCTAGACGCTGCAATTCTGCTATGGGCACATCTTCAACTTGCTTACAGGCAGGGCATAAACGTCTAGCAAGACGCTGGGCAATAATTAAGTTTACCGAGCTGGCAATGTTATAACCTGGTACTCCCATGTTGATTAAGCGGGTTAAGGTTTCTGCCGCGGAGTTGGTATGCAAGGTTGATAATACTAAGTGACCTGTTTGCGCTGCTTTGATAGCAATTTCTGCCGTTTCTAGGTCGCGGATTTCACCTACCATCACTACATCAGGGTCTTGACGTAAAAAGGAGCGTAGCGCTGACGCAAAAGTTAAACCGGCCTTTAAGTTAATATGAACCTGGTTAACGCCTTCGAGGTTAATCTCTACCGGATCTTCTGCTGTTGAGATATTACGCTCTTCAGTATTAAGGATATTAAGCCCAGTATATAGGGATACGGTTTTCCCCGAACCTGTCGGTCCTGTGACTAAAATCATCCCTTGAGGCTTGGCAAGCATTTCTTCGTACAATAAGCGCTGATCATCTTCATAGCCAAGCTTTTCAATCCCAAGCTGGGCGGATGATGAGTCCAAAATACGCATTACAATTTTTTCGCCCCAAATTGTGGGCAGGGTGCTGACACGAAAATCGATGGATTTGGTGCGCGACAGCTTCATTTTAATCCGGCCATCTTGCGGTACGCGGCGCTCGGCAATGTCGAGCTTGGACATCACCTTTAAGCGAGCTGAGATCCTGTTTGATAGATTGACAGGAGGCTCAGATACTTCATGCAAAATGCCGTCGATACGAAAGCGAATGCGGTAGCGTTTTTCATACGGTTCAAAATGTAAATCTGAGGCGCCTTTACGAATCGCATCAGTGAGAATTTTATTGATATAAATAACGATAGGCGCATCATCACTGCTGTCACCGCTTGGCTCATCTTGGCGACTAGTATCAGTTATTTCTATCGAGGCAAGTGCTTCTTCGTCAGCACCAGCTAAATCTAAACCAGAAATATCATCTTCGATAATTTTTTCTAGTGCTTTAAGCAGTTTATCGTCTTCAACAAGAATCGCTTCGGCGTGCAAGCCTAAGCTAAATTGAAAATCCTCAAGAGCAGCTATATTGGTTGGATCAGAGGTCGCTATATAAAGGCGATTGCCGCGTTTGAATAGAGGTAAGCACTTGTGTTTCTCGATGAGTTTTTTATTGAGTAGCTCTTCAGGAATACTAAATATATCAAACTCATTTAAATCTAAAAGAGGGGTTCCGTATTCTTCATAACATAATTCAGCTATTTCACGTGAAGAGAGTATTTTAGATAAAGTTAATGTAGTAACTAAAGACTGTTTTGCTTTACGAGATTCTGATATGGCTACAGTTATCAGCTCTTCACTAAGTAATCCTTTGCGAATAAAAAGTGTGGACAAGCCTAAATGAAGAGCTGAATTTGACATTTTAATTATTTATCTTGACAGAAACCAGCTGTTAAACAGGTAGACGCAGCATCTACAGCCCAAGTTACATTACCAGAAGCAACTGTACCATTTAATATATAATCATATGCGCCAGCAGCAGCAGTACCCTTAGCCGTAATTTTTGGGCCTGCAGCAACTAAAATAGAAGCTAAATTGTCAGTAGCTGCTGGATCAGGTAAACCAGCGGAGCCCTTTGTTAAACATTTAGCAGCATCACCATATTGATTCACACAAACGGTGATGGCTGTTTTCATCGCCGCCATTGAAGTGTTAACTTCAGCAAAACGAGCTTTTTTTGTGTAATCCTGATAAGCAGGCAGTGCGATTGCAGCAAGAATACCGATGATCGCGACTACGATCATTAATTCAATAAGAGTAAAACCCTTAGCGTTTTTGATTTGGTTGATACCTTTCATTTTTCTCTCCGTAAAATTAGGCCGGGTAGTATCAATCCTCGATGGCGAAGCACCCATTTTCTAGTATGAAGTGAATCCGCTGGCATTCCATTTGCCGAAAACCTTAAGCACATTGTGTGGTTGTCGATGTTATATCGACATAACCACGTTTTAGTTTAACTAACATTTTTATGTTGTGGTGTTTGTTGATACGCAATAAGCGTATTGACATGCACGTTAACGTCAATAAATGCTAGCAGATTATTTACTTAATGACATTTCGGCTGAGCAGTAAACCTAGAGTAAATACGCTAACGTTAACATGCAGACCATATACATTTGAGTAATTAGTCTATTACAGACCGGCACAAATGTAGACTAAATGTTAATATTTTTGCACGTATTTACACTTTGGAGGTTACTGTGCATGGCCGAAAGGCCAACTCGCCTACGGTAAACGTTAGTATAAACTGTTACAAAATGGAATAGTTTTACCGTACAAATAAAAAATAAATATCTAAAATTGCTGTAAATTCACATTTTCCGCACATTATACGATAAGTTTTTTTTGACATGCTAGCTTTATGCGTTATTTTTTTGACATAAATGTAACAATGCCGTTTTGTTGGCGCTTTTTATGGCTGCAGAAAGCCTAGATTCGAGAGCGCTACGCTGCTAGGTTCTAGGGCGCTTTGCTGCTAGGTTCTAGAGCGCTACGCTGCTAGGTTCTAGAGCGCTGCGCTGCTAGGTTCTAGGGCGCTGCGCTGCTAGGTTCTAGGGCGCTGCGCTGCTAGGTTCTAGGGCGCTTCGCTGCTAGGTTCTAGGTCGCTACGCTGCTAGGTTCTAGGTCGCTACGCTGCTAGGTTCTAGGTCGCTACGCTTCTAGGTTCTAGCCCGCTCTAGAACCTAGTATCTCAATCTTAGCAGCGAAGCTGTCCTAGAAGCGCAGCGACCTAGCAGGACGCAGTCCGCCCTAGAACCTAGGATCTCGTATCTAGCAGCGAAGCTGTCCTAGAAACGCAGCGACCTAGCAGGACGGAGTCCGCCCTAGAACCTAGATCCTAGATCCTAGAAGCATCACGCTTTCAACCGAAGTGATAAGTCTAAGGCTTTAACGTGCTTAGTTAGTGCGCCTACCGATATATAATCAACGCCGGTTTGTGCAAAGGTGGCGAGGGTGTCTAGGGTGACATTGCCCGATACTTCTAGCTTTGCGCCCTGGCCTTGGTCTTTATAACGGTTATTAATGCTGACAGCGTCGACCATCATGGTGACGTCGAAGTTGTCGAGCATAATAATGTCTGCACCGCCTTCGAGTGCCTGAGTTAGCTCGTCAAGTGATTCAACTTCAACTTCTACTGGCTTGCGGTCGTCTAATGCGCGAGCTGCGGTAATGGCTTGTGAAATTCCGCCACAGGCCATGATGTGATTTTCTTTGATTAAAAAGGCATCAAATAAGCCGATGCGATGGTTTTTGCCGCCGCCGCAGGTTACCGCATATTTTTGTGCCGTACGTAACCCTGGGATGGTTTTACGGGTATCGAGTAAGCGAGTATGGGTGCCCGAGAGTTTGTCGACATAATGTTTGGTGAGTGTGGCAGTGCCAGACAAGGTTTGAATAAAGTTCATTGCAGTGCGCTCGCCGGTTAAAATGGCGCGTGCAGGACCCGACAGTTCACATAAGACTTGATTAGGTACTATTAAGTCGCCGTCGTCGACATGCCAATGCAGCACGACTTCGCCACCTAGCTGATTAAATACCTGTTCGGCCCAAGCTTTACCGCAAAATACACCGTCTTCTCGAGTGATTAAACTGCCTGAAACGTGTTTGTCAGCAGGAATGAGTTGTGCAGTAATGTCTGCCGTTAGCATCTGTTCGATAGTGTTATGAGCGCTGTGACCTAGGTCTTCATCGAGTGCTGTTTTTACTGCGTGGCGGATGTCATTTTCTAACATAAGCAAAGTCCTTGCAAAAGAGCGTGATAGGGCAAAACGATAGCCTATTAATGGGATGGTCGTTTACCGAAAAGCATTTGCACAAGATTATCATATTTACACGACTGTCTGACACTCAGTCATGGGCAATTTTTAACATTGGTATTCGGGTTCAAATATCTTGGGTTCAAATAGCCACTGGGTGAGTTTGGTTGGGCTTTATGCTTTGTCGCTAACGATCAGCGTAGAATAACGATGTATCAAATCAGCAACGCGGCTGAAAGCCAACCCATTCTTGTTTAGTACACATCTTGAGGTGGCTTGGGTATAACTGCTAAATTACAGTATCGACATTGAATTAAGGTTGCTATGGCTATTGGAGTATTAGACAAGGGTTGGTTAAACAGCGCGCGTCAGTGTGTGTCGCCTCATTTTAATCAACGGCCTGAGGGCGAAGTGAGCTTGTTGGTGGTGCATAACATCAGTTTGCCGGCTGGCTATTTTGGTTTGCCGCACATTGATGGGTTGTTTCAGGGCTGTTTAGACATTAACGCGGATGACAGCTTTGCTGAGTTGGCGGGTTTACAGGTATCGGCACATTTTTTAATTCGCCGTGATGGCGAGGTGGTGCAATATGTCAGTTGTGATGATCGTGCCTGGCATGCTGGCGTATCAAGTTTTAATGATCGCAGTGGCTGTAATGACTTTGCCGTTGGCATTGAGATGGAAGGTACCGACGTTAGCGGCTATACCGATGAGCAATATCAACAATTAACGCTGTTAACATTGGCCTTAATGGCGCAGTATCCTATGATTACCTTAAACAATATTGTTGGTCATTGTGATATTGCTCCGGGACGTAAAACCGATCCTGGTAATAGCTTTGATTGGCCACGTTACAAGCAAGCCATTTTAACAGCAACAACTTGAATACTTTATAAGATTCATTATCGTGCGTTAACTGTTTTATACAACATCGGCCGTTCACTGTTTTACACAATAGTTCTTGATACGATAGATCATCGATTAAAAGGATATTCATGGCGTTATTTTCATTATTAGTCGCGATTTTAGTCGAGCGACTTAAATTACTGCCCAGTGGGTTGCAGTTTGATCGCTTAATGACGCGTTACCATAAACAATTTTGGGATGCTGAGTCGTTAGCGACTGAATTTGGCGTGGCAATGGCGCTGATACTGCCGGCGTTAGTGGTGTTTGTGGTGAGCCATTTATTGCAGGGTATGTTGTTCGATTTACTCAGTTTGTTGTTTTGGGTTGTGGTGTCGATGATTTGTTTTAGTCACCAACATTTACGTGCTGTGTTTAAACAGTATATCCAGGCGGCTTGCCGTGGTGATGTGCAGGCATGTTACCGATATGCGGGGCAGCTTGATTGTACCGAATGCCTTGATGTGGTTGATGAACAAGATTTAGGCGAAAAAGTGGGGCAAACGGTTGCGTGGATTAACTATCGTTATTACGGCGCAGTGGCGTTGTTTTTAATCTTTTTAGGCCCTGTTGGTGCGGTGTTGTATTGCACCGTGCGTTTTTACAGTGACTTTAATGTTAAAAACCAAACTAAAATGCCGCTGGTAGATGATTTGCAAACCTTGCTTGATTGGTTACCAAGCCGGTTGTTTAGTTTTGGTTACGTGTTGAGTGGTCAATTTAGCAGTGGTTTACGAGCGTGGCGCCAACATGGGTTAAGAATTCGTTGTGATGCTAAGACTATTGTGACTCAAACGGCCGTTGCGGCAGAGTCGTTGCCCGAGGCGGGTAATGCACCTATTAGTGTGCAGTCTACTTTAGCGTTACTGGCATTAAGTAAGCGCAACTTTGTATTGTTACTGACTTTAGTGTCGGTATTAACTATTTTTGGATTTGTGAGTTAGTTGGGAGCTAGGTGCTAGGTACTAGGGCGGACTGCGTCCTGCTAGGACGGACTGCGTCCTGCTAGGACAGCTTCGCTGCTGAGATTTTATCGTTTCTAGCAGCGTAGCGCTCTAGCCTCTAGCCTCTAGGCTTTTTGCTACTAGATCCTAGAGCGGACTGCGTCCTGCTAGGACAGCTTCGCTGCTGAGATTTTATAGCCTTCTAGCAGCGTAGCGCTCTAGCCTCTAGGCTTTTTGCTACTAGATCCTAGGGCGGACTTCGTCCTGCTAGGATAGCTTAGCTGCTGAGATTTTATAGCCTTCTAGCAGCGTAGCGCTCTAGTTTCTAGATTTTAGGGTTGCCCCTTTGCTGCTGAGATTTTATCGTTTCTAGCAGCGTAGCGCTCTAGTTCCTAGCTTCATAGCTCTTCGTTTTTAGTGCTTTCGGGTAAATGGTCTGACCCCTTTAATTCAAATATCGGTTATGCTCATGGATTGAGCGTTTTAAACAAACTTGTGCTTAGTTGTCAATAAGCTGATAACTAGACACGGCCTGTATGATTTGATAAAGTGCGCTCTCTCATATTAATTGGTAAGACCAATTGACAATCTCTTATTTAGGGAGCAGGGCGCCAGATGGCTTATAGTAAGATTACCCAGCCAAAAATTTCCGATGTGATCATGGAGCAATTAGAGCGCATGATCCTCGAAGGCAGTTTGCAGCCGGGTCAGAAACTGCCTCCCGAACGCGAACTTGCGGTGCAATTTGAAGTGTCTCGTCCTTCATTGCGCGAAGCCATTCAAAAGTTAGAAGCCAAAGGGTTGCTGATGCGTCGTCAAGGCGGTGGCACCTACGTAAAAGAACAACTGTGGCAAAGTCTTGCCGATCCTATCGTTGAATTAATGCATAACGACTCAGAAAGTCAGTATGACTTGCTTGAGTTCCGTCACGCCACTGAAGGCATGATGGCGTATTATGCTGCGCTACGTGGCACTGATGCCGATATGCAAAATATTCAAACTAAAATTAGTGACGTAGAGGCGGCAACGGATTTTGAGGCGAAAGCGGCAGCTATTGTGCGCTTTTATCGCGCGGTTGCTGAGGCGTCACACAATGTGGCTATGCTGCATCTAGTATTAAGTTTAACCCCTGTGCTACACAAAAATGTGGCACAAAACCTGGAGCTTTTAAGCATTCGCAAAGAAGCTTCCACCAAGGCAAATGATCACAGACGGGCATTATTGGCTGCGATTATACGCCGGGACCCAGACGCTGCGCGTGAAGCTTCGAACGAGCATTTAAGCTATATCGAAGAAGTCATGTTGTCAGTAAGAGAAGAAGACAGTCGGTTGCAACGTAGTTTGCGCCGTTTAAAGAGCGGCGTGTAGTACTTGTTACTTTGAATGAGAATACACTTTTGCTGTGTCAACAAGCAGCAAAAAGCCGAAATATAATCCGTATATAGAGAAGGACTGCGAGATGTCTGAAGATATGCTTCAAGATTTAGACCCATCAGAAACCCAAGAGTGGGTTGATGCTCTACAAGCTGTGTTAGAGCAAGAAGGGCCTGAACGTGCACACTTTTTACTTGAAAAACTAATCGACAAAGCGCGTCGTAACGGTACTCACTTACCTTACAATGCCACTACTGCATATTTGAATACCATTCCAGCAGGCCAAGAGCCAAACATGCCTGGTAACCAGGAAATGGAGCGTCGTATTCGTGCGATTATCCGTTGGAATGCCTTGGCGATGGTGTTACGTGGTTCTAAGAAAGATTTAGAGCTTGGTGGTCATATTTCAAGTTTCGCGTCTAGCGCAACGATTTACGATGTGTGTTTTAACCACTTCTTCCGTGCGCCAAATGAGCAAGATGGTGGTGACTTAGTTTACTTCCAAGGCCATATCGCACCTGGTATTTATGCGCGTTCGTTCCTTGAAGGTCGTATTACTGAAGATCAAATGGCTAACTTCCGTCAAGAAGTTGATGGTAAAGGGCTATCTTCGTACCCACACCCTAAGTTAATGCCTACTTACTGGCAGTTCCCGACGGTATCGATGGGTCTAGGTCCTATTCAGGCTATTTATCAAGCGCGTTATTTAAAGTATTTAACTGACCGCGGCTTAAAAGATTGTTCTAAGCAAACGGTTTACTGTTTCTTAGGTGACGGTGAGTGTGATGAGCCAGAAGCATTAGGTGCGATTGGTTTGGCTGCACGTGAAGAATTAGACAACTTAGTGTTTATTGTTAACTGTAACTTACAGCGTCTTGATGGCCCTGTGCGTGGTAACGGTAAAATTATCCAAGAACTTGAAGGCGAATTCCGCGGCGCAGGCTGGGAAGTGGTTAAAGTGATTTGGGGACGTTATTGGGATCCATTATTGGCCCGTGACACTAGCGGTAAATTATTACAGTTAATGGAAGAAACCGTAGACGGTGAATACCAAAACTGTAAAGCCAAAGGCGGCGCGTATACGCGTGAGCATTTCTTTGGTAAGTATCCAGAAACGGCGGAAATGGTTGCTAACATGTCAGATGATGACATTTGGCGCTTAAACCGTGGTGGTCACGACCCTGTTAAAGTTTACGCTGCACTAGAACATGCACAGAAAACTAAAGGTCGCCCAACGGTTATTTTAGCTAAAACCGTTAAAGGTTACGGTTTAGGTGATGCTGGCGAAGGTAAAAACATCGCTCACAACGTGAAGAAGATGGGCGCTGAGTCTATCCGTTACTTCCGCGATCGTTTCAATATCCCAATCCCTGACGATAAGTTAGAAGAATTACCTTTTTATCATCCAGGTCCAGACTCTGAAGAAGTGAAATACTTAAAGAGTCGTCGTGAAGCGTTATTAGGTTACTTGCCGCAACGTCGTGAAAAATTCACTGAAGAGTTAGAAATTCCTTCATTGAAAATTTTTGATTCGATTTTAAAAGGCTCTAATGGCCGTGAAATCTCGTCAACGATGGCATTTGTTCGCGTGTTAACAGCGTTGTTAAAAGACAAAGGCATTGGCAAGCGTATTGTGCCAATTATTCCTGACGAAGCGCGTACTTTTGGTATGGAAGGTTTATTCCGTCAAGTGGGTATTTATGCTCACGAAGGCCAAAAATACATTCCACAAGATTCTGATCAAGTGGCGTACTACCGTGAAGATAAAACCGGTCAGGTGTTACAAGAAGGGATTAACGAATTAGGCGCTATGTCATCTTGGGTTTCAGCTGCAACCAGCTACTCAGTGAATGACATGCCAACGATTCCGTTTTATATCTACTACTCAATGTTCGGTTTCCAACGTATTGGCGACATGGCATGGGCTGCTGGCGACATGCGCGCACGTGGTTTCTTGGTCGGTGGTACTTCTGGCCGTACAACATTGAACGGCGAAGGTTTACAGCATCAAGATGGTCACAGCCACGTATTGGCTAACACGATTCCAAACTGTATCTCTTACGACCCAACTTACGGTTATGAAATTGCGGTAGTGGTACAAGACGGTATCCGTCGTATGTATGGCGAAAACCAGGAAGATATCTTCTACTACTTAACCACCATGAACGAAAACTACGTTCAACCTGAAATGCCAGCCGGTGCCGAAGAAGGTATCGTAAAAGGTATTTACAAGCTTGAAACTGTTGCCGGTAGTGGAAAAGGTAAAGTACAGCTCATGGGCTGTGGCACTATTTTAGAAGAAGTGCGTAAAGCGGCTCAAGCCCTTGCGAAAGACTTTGGTGTGAGTTCAGATGTGTTCAGTGTTACCAGCTTTAACGAGCTAACGCGTGATGGCCAAGCGGCTGAGCGTTGGAACATGTTGCACCCAGAAGCAACGCCTAAGCAAGCGTACATTAGCCAGGTATTATCTGCTGATGCACCTGCGATTGTGGCTACTGACTACATGAAGATTTACGGTGAGCAATTACGTGCTTTCGTACCGACTGATTATAAAGTATTGGGTACTGATGGTTTTGGTCGCAGCGACAGCCGCGCAAACTTACGTCATCACTTTGAAGTCGATGCTAAGTTTATTGTTATTGCGGCACTGAAGTCACTTGTTGAGCGTAATGAAATGCCTGTTGATGTGTTAACTAAAACCATCGCTGAATATGGCATTGACGCTGACAAGATCAACCCACAGTTCGCGTAAGGGGATACAAAATGGCTGATTTAAAGGAAGTTTTGGTTCCTAATATCGACACTGACGCAGTACAAGTTATTGAAATTTGTGCCGCAGTGGGTGATTTTCTTGAAAAAGAAGCATCAATCATTACCGTTGAAAGTGATAAAGCGACCATGGACATTCCAGCACCTTTTGCTGGTACGTTAACAGAACTGAAAATCGCAGTAGGCGATACCGTTTCTGAAGGTACGTTAATCGCAATGATGACGGCAGCAAGTGCTGCACCAGCACAGGCCGAAGCGCCAGCACCTAAAGCTGAAGCGCCGGTTGCCCAAGCTGCAGCTCCGGCTCCAGTAGCCCCAGTGGCTGCACCTGCTGGTGGTTCACAAGTGATTGACGTTAAGGTGCCAGATATTGGCGGCGATACTGATGTGTCTGTCATCGAAGTGTTAGTCGCCGTTGGCGATAGCATTGACGTTGATACAGGGTTGATCACCTTAGAAACTGACAAAGCAACCATGGATGTACCATCACCGAAAGCCGGTGTGGTTAAATCTGTGACTGTGGCCGTTGGCGACAAAGTCTCTGAAGGTTCATTGGTTATCACGTTAGAAGTTGCAGGTTCTGCATCTGCAGCCCCAGCGCCACAGGCAACCGCTCCTGTTGCTCAAGCCGCTCAAACTGCTGCGCCAGTGGCACAAGCTGCACCTGCCGCCGTGACAACTCAAGTGCAAGAAATTCATGTACCTGATATTGGCGACGCTAGCGACGTTGATATTATTGAAGTGCTGGTTTCAGTGGGTGATGAAATCACTGCAGATCAAGGGTTAATTACTCTTGAAACTGACAAAGCTACCATGGAAGTGCCAGCACCGTTTGCCGGTAAACTAGTGTCGTTAACGGTTAAAGTGGGCGACAAAGTGTCCCAAGGTAGCTTAATTGCCACTATTGAAACCACAAGCTCAGCACCTGTTGCACAGGCTGCTCCTGCTCAAGCAGAAGCCGCTCCAGCAGCGCCTGCACCTGCAATGGCTGCGAGCCGTCCATCAACTCCGCCAGTGCCGCACCATCCAAGTGCCGGCGTGACAGCATCAACAGGCGTAGTGCATGCATCGCCTGCGGTACGTCGCTTGGCGCGTGAGTTTGGTGTTGATTTAACTAAGGTTACAGGTACTGGTCGTAAAGCACGTATTTTGAAAGAAGACGTACAGGCATTTGTGAAATACGAGTTATCACGTCCTAAAGCAACTGCTGCAACGTCTGTTGCGGGTGGTGCGGGTGGCTTAAACGTGATTGCTGCGCCTAAAGTTGATTTCAGTAAGTTTGGTGAAGTGGAAGAAGTGCCATTAAGCCGTATCCAGAAAATTTCTGGTCCTAACTTACACCGCAACTGGGTGACTATTCCTCACGTGACTCAGTTCGATGAAGCTGACATTAGTGAGATGGAAGCGTTCCGTAAGCAACAGAATGATATTGCTGCCAAGAAAAAGGCAGATTACAAAATCACTCCACTTGTGTTTATGATGAAAGCAGTGGCAAAAACATTGGCTGAATTTCCAGTGTTTAACTCAAGCTTAAGTGCCGATGGTGAGTCGCTTATTCAGAAGAAGTACTTCCACATTGGTGTTGCGGTTGATACACCAAACGGCCTAATGGTTCCGGTTGTACGTGATGTTGATAAGAAAGGCATTATTGAGCTGTCACGTGAGTTAACTGACATTTCTATCCGTGCTCGTGACGGTAAGCTTAAGTCTGCTGACATGCAAGGTAGCTGTTTTACTATTTCAAGCTTAGGTGGCATTGGCGGTACGGCGTTTACGCCGATTGTTAACTATCCTGACGTGGCCATTTTAGGTGTGTCTAAATCTGAAATTAAGCCTAAATGGAACGGTAAAGAGTTTGAGCCTAAATTGATGTTGCCGTTGTCATTGTCATACGACCATCGTGTGATTGATGGCGCCATGGCCGCACGCTTTAGTGTGACCTTGTCAGGCATTTTATCTGACATACGCACCATCATTTTGTAAACAAATCTGGCCGCTCTAATAGAGTGGCCTTTTTTATGTCGATGATTATCACCAATGTTTGATTGTGATTGTCATCAAACAAAGGGTAAAATGCGGTCAGTTATCACAATCTGTCCACATTGATTGTTGAATCGGTTTTGTCCGCCAACATATGCAAAAGAATAGAGGAAAACATGAGTAACGAAATTAAAACTCAGGTAGTTGTATTAGGATCTGGCCCTGCAGGCTATTCAGCAGCATTCCGTGCCGCTGATTTAGGTTTAGATGCCATTATCGTTGAACGTTTTAGCACCCTAGGTGGTGTATGTTTGAACGTAGGTTGTATCCCATCTAAAGCATTGCTACACATTGCTAAAGTGATTGAAGAAGCTAAATCAGCTGCAAGTCACGGTGTGGTATTTGGTGAGCCAACAATCGATTTAGAAAAATTACGTGGCTTTAAAGAAAAAGTGGTTAGTCAGTTAACGGGCGGATTAGGCGGAATGTCTAAAATGCGTAAAGTTAATGTGGTTAACGGCTTTGGTAAGTTCACTGGCCCTAACAGCCTTGAAGTCACCGCTGAAGACGGTACAGTGACCGTTGTTCAGTTTGAACAAGCTATTATTGCTGCCGGTTCTCGTCCAATTAAGTTGCCATTTATTCCGCACGAAGATCCACGTATTTGGGATTCGACTGACGCACTAGAATTGAAAGAAGTGCCTGGTAAGTTATTGGTAATGGGCGGTGGTATCATTGGTCTAGAAATGGGTACAGTGTATTCGTCTCTTGGCAGTGAGATTGACGTGGTTGAAATGTTTGACCAAGTTATTCCAGCAGCTGACAAAGATATCGTTCGTGTATTCACTAAGCAAATCAAGAAGAAGTTTAACCTTATTCTTGAAACGAAAGTGACTGCAGTTGAAGCCAAAGAAGACGGCATCTATGTGACAATGGAAGGCAAGAACGCTCCTGCTGAACCAGTACGTTACGATGCAGTATTAGTAGCGATTGGTCGTTCACCAAACGGTAAGTTAATTTCTGCTGAAAAAGCAGGTGTTAATGTTGATGAGCGTGGCTTTATCAATGTAGACAAGCAATTACGTACTAACGTACCGCACATTTATGCTATCGGCGACATCGTTGGTCAACCAATGTTGGCTCACAAAGGTGTGCATGAAGGCCACGTAGCGGCTGAAGTGATTGCAGGCATGAAGCACTACTTCGATCCAAAAGTAATCCCTTCGATTGCTTATACAGACCCAGAAGTAGCATGGGTTGGTTTAACTGAGAAAGAAGCAAAAGAGCAAGGTATTGCTTACGAAACTGCGACTTTCCCATGGGCAGCAAGTGGCCGCGCAATCGCATCTGATTGTAGCGAAGGTATGACCAAGTTAATTTTCGACAAAGAAACTCACCGTGTTATTGGTGGTGCTATTGTTGGCGTTAATGGTGGTGAATTACTCGGTGAAATTGGCCTAGCTATTGAAATGGGTTGTGATGCTGAAGATTTAGCATTAACGATTCATGCTCACCCAACTTTACATGAATCAGTTGGTTTAGCCGCTGAATTATATGAAGGTTCTATTACTGACTTACCTAACCCTAAAGCGGTTAAGAAGAAGTAATATCGCGTTATCATAAGCGAATTAAGGCACTCCATAAATGGGGTGCTTTTTTTTGATTTTTTTTTAGGTTTTAGACTAGGCTTATCACTGTGAATGACATTATGGACACATATGCCATAGGGTAATCACTCCGATTAAGCGGCATTCATTTTATTGTTAACCCAAGCCTGGTTGGTCTAGGCTTTATCAATGGTATTGCAAATCCCCTAGATGTTACATCGCTGATAAGATGTTACATCGCTGATGAGATGTCATTGTTAGCTGTATAAGCTTGATGTGATAAAGGCAAGCTAATCATATCCATTTGCACCCTGGGAAGTGTTTAGTACAGTGATAACCCAATGAATATAACTGGTTACTTAAATACCGTACGTAACACTAATATCTATAAGGTTTTTTCTATATCAGCGACAAGTCAGTGAGATAGGTATTTAAGCAATTTAACAGGTGACTTTGCTAAGCTATTAATGATAAAACATTAATAAGATAGGAATAAAAATAATATTATTGCATGATTTATTATTCGCTCTCGCTGGATTATGTTTCTCAGTGAGTGTGGGTATATTTTTAGGGCGTTAATGCCTGTGGTTATCATTTAAGGTAAGACGGAACTTATGATCAGAGCGGTCACTTATTATTTAAGTTGTTTGACGCTACTTCTTTTAGCGCTTGTGCCAGCGCACGGAGCTGACATTGTTCAGCGGGTATTTAACGCTAAAGATGGCTTAGCTAACGCCAGAATTCAAGATATTAGTTTTGATAGTTATGGATATGTGTGGCTTGCGACTCAAGAAGGGCTTTACCGGGTTAGCAACAGTAAAGTGAGACGTATTGATAAGGTTGGTTTTGACTCGGTATTAGACGATGAACTGATCACCTCAGTGATAAACTCTGGCACTGACCACTTATTAATTGGCACCCAATCTTCGCTGTATTTATACAGTATTCTCGACAATCAATTTAGTTTGCTGCTTAGGCCCAAAGACGATGATATTGCCAATATCAATAAAAGTCTACGAGTGGTGGCCTACCAACGTCAATTAGATAATAAGTTGTTACTGCTCGGCTTTTCTGGCCAGGTTTATTATTTTGATGATGACACACAATTGTTAACGTTATCTACAAAGCATAATCTAAACCGTGATTTAGTCTGGCTAAATGCCTTGCAACTGCATGACGGTCAGTATCTGTTTTCCACCAAGGATCAACTGCAGATTCATCAAGCCGATGGCAGCTTTATAGGGCAATTTCCATGGACCGATAAAAACGGTTCAATAAGAAAAATATTTCAAGACAAGCAACAGCGTGTTTGGTTGCTCACATCTAAAGGTTTGTATCAGGTCTTTACGCAATCATTAACAGTAAAAGCCATCAAAAAAATCCCTTATTACGTTGACCAAATGGCTGAGGATCTTAATGGTGATTTGTGGATTTCGAGTCGAAGTGGGTTAATTTTTTGGGAACAACAAAGTAATGAGTTAACCCTCTATCGGGATGAGCTAAAACAACTGGCTAACATTGACTATATTCACGACCTTGCAGTCGATAGCGACGGATTAATATGGGTTGGCGGTTCTGGTGATGGTTTGGCTGTTATTGCGGGTAAACCATCATTTTTAATTGAACGATACTCCAAAAAAGCGCCTTATAAGCTTCGTAATGAAATGACATGGTCTATTTATGTTGAAGGCGAAAAAATATGGCTTGGTGCCGATGGTAGTTTATCTGTTATCGAGGACAACCAGACGTCGACAACGGTTATTCCGCCAGGTTTGAAAATAAGTGACAGCATATATGCAATAGCATCGTTAGATAAAGACCATATCGTATTAGGCACGACCACGGGCCTTTATGTAGTAAATAAGAACACCAATGAAAGCAGTAATTTTGCCACTTGGAGTGGGGGAGTAAAGTCTTTAGACGATAACTTGGTGTTTAGTATTTATAATGATGCTCTCATTCCCGAGCGAGTTTGGTTCGGTACAGGTAAAGGCTTGTATTATTGGCAAGATGGCAATGATGATTTAGTGCTAGAGCCATTGAGTGACGGCGAAAAATCGCTGACAAAAACGTCATTCCGTAGCTTTTTACGTGACAGTGAAGATCGATTATGGATTAGCGGTGGTCAGCATTTTGGTTATGTTGATGTCGCTGGTGACTACCATTCTAAAATGGATCTATTTAGCGATTTTGTGCATGCACCAATGGTGAATTCTTTATTGCAAGTCTCACCCGACATACTGTGGTTGGGATCGTCGCAACAAGGCATTATTGAGTTCAATACTCGCACTAACGCGATTAAGTCACTTGATCAACAATGGAAAATTGATTGTAAAGTGGTGTATTTTTTACAGCAGTCCGCAACGGATAATATTGTAGGTTGTGCGAGCGCGCTGATTAAAATCAATAGAGAAACCGGAAAAGTGAGTTCGTTTAGCCACAAAGATGGTTTTATTTCTGATGAGTTTAATGAAGCAGCCAAGTTTTACGATCCTAGCAAAGGTTTTTTTATCGGCACCCCCGACGGTGCCATGTTGATTGATTTAGATACGTTAACGCCTCGCACAATTAACGATAAAGTCATCCTCGAATCAGTATCAGTGTATTACGATGACAATACCGCAGTGTATTTAATCCCTAGTCAGTTACGTCAAGTCGACCCTGGCGCTAGTTTAATTAGTTTTCATATCTCTATTTCGGATTATTTAGACGATACCCCAATGACATTACAGTATCGATTAGTCAAAGAGGGGGCTGAAGCGGGCAATTATGTATTGCTAGAAGGCCAATCACAAATCAACGTGACCGGTTTGAGTGCGGGCGATTACACCTTAGAACTTTTATACAAACGCAACGGTGTATGGTCAAGTGAACCTTTTCAGTATGTTTTTTCGGTAAAACAGTTTTGGTGGAAGTCTCAACAATTTAAAGGTGCGCTACTATTTGCCGCATTATTGCTAGCCGTGATGTTGTTACTCATTAGGCAACGACAAGTTAACCGTTTTAAGCAAATCAATGCTGCATTAGTGCAAAGTGACGAGCGTTTACAACAAGCCTTAAAAGGCAGTGATTCTGATCTGTGGGAGTGGCATAGCAATACCCAAATATTGTCACTCGATAATCGTGGCGGTGTCCTGGGTCCGATGCAGTTTTTAAAAATTCAGTTGCAAGATATTCCAGTGCATCACGACGACATGACTCACCTCAAAGAGGCCTGGAGTGATTTAGTCACAGGTAAAACCGACATGCTCGATGTCGAATATCGCTATCAACACTCACAGGATAAACAATGGCACTGGTTACGCATTAAAGGTCGGTCACTCGAGGTTTCCTCTAATGGGCAACAGTTAATCCATGCAGCAGGTATGTACACAGACATTACCCAGCAGAAAATGCTTGAAAGTGAAGCGAATTTACTCGCTCAAGCATTTGAAAATACATCTGAGGGTATGTTGATTTTAGATGTTAATAAAGACATTAAAATCAGTAATGCGGCGGCAAACTTAATTTTGGCGGCGCATAAACGAGATTTAGCCGGTAAACCCTTTGTTGATTTGGTCGCAACAACCGTTGAACCTTTTGACATGGAAGATGTGTTTGATAAAGAACGTTTCTGGACCGGTGAAAGTGAGTTTTACTGTATTGACGGTAGCCGCTGTCCGGTGTGGATGAATGTATCCACCATGACCAATGCTCAATCATTACATTATGTGGTGGTGTTTTCTGATATTACAGAGCGTAAACACAATGAGCAGCATCTTCGTCGTTTAGCAAATAATGACATGCTCACCGGGCTTGCTAATCGGTCGATGTTCTCTCGTCGCCTAGGGCAAGTGATTGACACCGCAAAACAGCATAGCGAAACACTGGCATTATTGTTTTTAGATCTCGACCGCTTCAAACATGTGAATGACTCCTATGGCCATAGTATGGGCGATGCGTTACTGGTAGAGGCGGCTAACCGGTTGCAAGGGTGTTTATCTGAAGAGCATTTGTTGTGCCGTTTTGGTGGCGATGAGTTTGTCATTTTACTGCGTGATGCTAAAGATATCGACACCATAAACCACATTGCTAAACAGCTACTACAGCAAATAGAAATGCCGTTTAAACTCTATGGCCGAGAGTTTTTTATCTCGACCAGTATTGGCATTAGTATTTGGTCTGGTGATGATCAAACACCCGAAACGCTGATAAAAAATGCTGATTTGGCGATGTATCACGCCAAAGATGAAGGACGCGGTAATTTCCAATATTACTCGGCTGAGCGAAATGCAGAAGCGCTGTATCATCTGCGTTTAGAAGCCGATTTACACAAGGCCATTGCGTGTAACGAGTTTGAGATCCACTACCAACCACAAGTTAATGTTGAGCAGAACCGTCTTGCTGGGGTAGAGGCGTTAATTCGTTGGCATCACCCAGTAGATGGTTTGGTGCGCCCAGATGTGTTTATCGGCATTGCTGAGTCGTGTGGGTTAATCGTTGAAATTGACCGCTGGGTATTAACTCAAGCCTGTATTGATGGCGCACGCTGGTGTCGTGATGTGCAGCAAGATTTGCTGGTGTCGGTTAACGTGTCTGCCATGCATTTTAGACAACCTGATTTTATTGATTTTTTAACCGCAACACTCCATCAAACGGGTATGCCAGCCAAATGCTTGTCAGTCGAAATTACTGAAGGGGTGTTAATGAAAGAAATCGACATAGCCACCCAGCACTTATTGGCATTAAAACAACTCGGTATCGATGTTGCCATTGACGATTTTGGTACAGGTTATTCGTCTTTGGCATATTTACGCTCATTTAAAGTCAACACACTTAAAATTGATCGCTCATTTTTAATCCACATAGACCACAATCAGGCCGACCAAGCGATTGTGAGCAGTATCATTGAATTGGCTCGCAACTTATCGTTAGAGGTTATTGCAGAAGGTGTTGAAACGCCTGAGCAACTCGCTCAAGTCGTTCAACGTGGCTGCCATATTATTCAGGGGTATTACTTTGCGAAACCTATGCCCAAAGCCGAACTTGAACAACATATGAAGCAATATCAATAGCCATTGAATGATGCCTATTTCAATAAGTCATATTAATGACTTAGCCAGAGTCAATTAGTTTGGGTATTGGTTAAATGTTGTTAGAATGCGTTGTTTTTACTTAATTGCGGAATGATTTATGCAAACAATTTTGCGCCTTAATCAGCTAAGCTGGTTTTTGCTGAGTGTCCTCTGCTTTAGTGTGGTGTTACAACCCGCAATCGCAGCACCTAAAACAGCAAAAGAAAGACCCACTATTGGCCTCGTGCTCAGTGGTGGTGGCGCAAAAGGAACCGCGCATATTGGTGTGTTAAAGGTGCTTGAAAAGCACCGTATCCCTGTCGACTACATTGCTGGAACCAGTATTGGTGCCTATGTTGCTGGCATGTATGCATTAGGCTATAGCGCAGATCAAATAGAAAAAATCATGCTTAACGGCGAATGGTCAAAAGGCTATTCTGACACCATTCCTCGAGAGAGTTTAAGCTACCGCGATAAGCAACAACGCGACCAATTCAATATTCCATTAACGGTGGGTTATAACGACAACAGCTTAACCTCGCCAAGCGGCTTATTGCGTGGCCAAAGCATGTCGTTATTGTTAAGGCATTCAACTGATTTAGTCGAACAATTTGGTGACTTTGACGATCTCGCCATTCCCTACCGTGCAGTGGCAACCGACTTAGCCACAAGCGAGGCGGTAGTGTTATCCAGTGGCAGTGTGGTGCAAGCGATGCAAGCCTCGGCAACCGTACCAGGCGCGCTTCAACCGGCCATTATTGATGGTCGTTTATTGGTTGATGGTGGCATCGCAAACAACATGCCGGTTGATGTGGTCAAAGCCATGGGCGCTGATATTGTCATTGCTGTTGATATTGGTTCACCCTTAGTTGGCCAAGATAGATTAGACAGTACCGTTGCGGTTTTAGAACAACTCTCGACCATTTTGACTCAAGCCAGCACAGCCCGCCAAAAAACCTTATTAACAGAGCGTGATATTTTAATTCGTCCAGCTATTGATGTATTAAGCACCACTGATTTTTCAATTATGCCATTAGCATTAAAATTGGGCGAAGATGCTGCCAATATTCAACTTGAAAAACTCAAGACGCTGGGCATAAAAGAACCCGCATATTTAGCTTATCAAGCCAATAAACAGCAACAAAGTTTATTGTGGCGTGACCCGCTTAAAAAGCCGATTTATAAAATTGCTTTTGATAACCAATCTAAAGTCAGTGAAAAACTATTGCGTGAGCGTCTAGACATTAAAAAAGGCGATGTACTGACCAAAGATGATTTAACTGCCGCCCTAAATCGAGTCTATGCCTTAAATAAATTTGAACGTGTTGATGCAGAATTTGAAGACGTTGAAAAAGGCCGGATTATCACCATTACTACTCGCGCCAAGTCGTGGGGGCCTAATTATTTTCAAGCCGGTTTTAACTGGGAAGATGACTTTAGTTTAGATTCCGCCATTACTCTGAGTTTAGCTTACACCATGACCGATTTAACCCAAATGGGTGGCGAATGGCGTAATGAAATTGAGCTAGGTTATCGCAAGCTTGTAGCGACGGAGTTTTATCAACCTCTGGATCGTGACCAAACATTTTATAGCCTGTCACGCTTACAATATCAAATGCGTGACTGGGACTTAGTGGATCAAGACAGCAGCTATTTATTACTGGAAAATAACGTGGCTCAATTAGAGCTGGGTCTTGGTTATAATTATGATTCTGATGGCGTGATAGAGTTAGGTTTTGTCGGTGAAAATGGTCAGGTAAAAAGTGAAGTTGGCGTGCAAAACTCAATCAATTACCATTCAACCGGTGCCTACTTAAAAGTCACTTATGATACGTTAAACAGTATTAGTTTCCCTACAGATGGTAATCGCTTTACCTTTACCAGTTACCTAAGGGATGAGTCGTATAGTGGCGCTACAAGTTCAGATAATACTTTTAGTGACGATTTGGCCTGGCAATTTGAAGCCGACTGGAAAGGCGCGTTAAAGCTAGGTAATCATGCCATTGTGGGTAAAATTGAGCTGGCAACCACCCAAAATGACGGTAACTTCACTCTACACGTTGCTGAACTCGGTGGTTTTTTAAATTTATCAGGTTACCGTAAAGACACGCTGGTGGGCGCGCATAAAATATTCAGTGCCGTTATTTATCAATATGACCTAGGCCGTGATGTACTGATTACCGATTTACCTTTGTATTTAGGTGCCAGTTTAGAAGGCGGTAATGTGTGGTTTGAACGCAGTGAAATGAATATAAACGATCTTATTTATGCCAGCAGTCTGTATTTAGGAACGGATACTGATTGGGGCCCGGCAGCACTTGGTTTAGGGATGTCAGACCGAGGTGATACCGCATTTTATCTGTTTTTAGGTAAAAACTTTTAAGTTGTCTATCTAAGCCAAAAGCCTAGAGGCTTACAAGCTAAAAAGCCTAGTGGCTAGAGCGCTTCGCTGCTAGAGACTATAAAATCTTAGCAGCGAAGTTGTTCCTAGCAGGACTAAGTCCGCCCTAGAAGCGAAGCGCACTATCCGCGAAGCGGCCTAGGCCCCTAGCAGTGCGGGTAATAATCCTGCGTGAGCTAGCTTATGATGGGCAATTACCCATTTTGCTTGGTTAATCGTATGTGGCGCCGGAATAGCAACGGTTTGCATCGTTGCTGCTCGGGCTGCAATTAAGCCATTAAACGAGTCTTCAATGGCAATGCATTGGCTTGGCGCAATACCGAGCGCGTTTGCACAATTTAAATACACTTCAGGATGCGGCTTACCGTAAGCTAAATTTTCAGCAGATTCGAGAGCTTCAAAATAATGGCCAATGGCGAGCTTATCGAGCACGGCATGAATAATTCGCGATGACGACGATGTTGCTAAACCGATTTTAAGGCCAAGTCGTTTGCACGCTTCGAGTGACTCAATCACGCCTTGCATTGGTTTGCCTGTGGTATTGATCTGCGCAATGACTTCATTAACAATTTTATTTGCTGCGGCAGTATTATCATAATTTGGCCATAGATAACGCTGGTACCAATAACTTACAACCTGGTCAATCCGCAGTCCTGTGGTTTGCTCAACCTCTTCAAGGGTCAAGTTAAGTCCAAAGCTGTTTAATACCGTTTGTTCGGCTAACTGCCAAGCGGGTTCAGAATCGATTAAAATTCCATCCATATCAAAAATAACCGCTTTTATTTGGGTAGACACTGCATTGACTCCTTAAAGGTATTCACTTTGCGGCTAATTATCGCGATGTTAGTGTTTAGGTACAATCAAAAATGATTTTTTAAAAAATATTTCATCATAAGAAGTCGATATTTTTTTGCTCACAGTTTAATCGGGTGGTGTGGCATAACATGATGTATTAAAATGTTTTTTAGCTCGTTTCAAACTATTGTCTAATTTAAATTTATTCACGAAGCGATTAAATTGATTGTTAGCTAGATAAATCGAGTTGATTTCATGCCTCTAACAGTGTGAGCTGATTCATACTTTTATAAAGCTGTAGTATACTGAATGTCGGATTTCAAGCCCGAACCTGTGGAATTATCAGCGTAACAGTGTGTGCGTTGAGTTTCGCCGTCAGGCGTCAAACAAAGAGGAATGTTGCCGTGCTAGAAGCATATCGTAAACACGTCGCAGAGCGTGCTGCAGAGGGTGTAGTCCCTAAGCCATTAGATGCACAACAAGTGGCTGAATTAGTAAAATTAGTTGAGACTCCACCTGCGGGTGAAGAGGCGTTAATCCTCGACTTATTAGAAAACCGTATTCCACCAGGTGTTGATGAAGCTGCCTACGTGAAAGCGGCATTCTTAGATGCAGTGGCCAAAGGCACTGTAAAATCACCTATATTATCAGCTGAACGTGCCGTTGAATTACTCGGTACTATGCAGGGCGGTTATAACATCGAGCCGTTAATTGCTCAGTTAGACAACCCAGCATTAGCAGCCTTATCAGTAAAAGCATTATCAAACACGTTGTTGATGTTTGATTCTTACCACGATGTGGTAGAGAAAATGCAAGCTGGCAATGAGTCGGCTAAACAAGTTGTTGAAGCTTGGGCAAATGCAGATTGGTTCTTAAACCGTCCAAAGCTTGCTGACAAAGTGACGTTAACGGTATTTAAAGTGGCTGGCGAAACCAACACTGATGACCTGTCACCTGCACCAGATGCATGGTCTCGTCCAGATATCCCATTGCATGCACTTGCTATGCTGAAAAACGCCCGTGACGGTATCGTACCTGACGTGTCTGGCGAAGTGGGTCCAATTAAAGAAATCGAAGCGCTTAAAACTAAAGGTCATCCATTAGTTTACGTGGGCGACGTTGTTGGTACCGGTTCTTCACGTAAATCAGCAACTAACTCAGTATTGTGGTTCATGGGCGATGATATCCCTAATGTGCCTAACAAGCGTGCGGGTGGTTTCTGTTTAGGTAATAAAATTGCACCGATTTTCTTCAACACCATGGAAGATGCCGGTGCATTACCGATTGAGCTAAACGTTGATAAAATGGAAATGGGCGATGTCATTGACATTTATCCATACACTGGCGAAGTTAAGCGTGGCGGTACTGACGAAGTTATCTCTACGTTCGAACTAAAAACTGACGTATTGTTAGACGAAGTTCGTGCTGGTGGTCGTATTCCATTGATCATCGGTCGTGGCTTAACTGACCGTGCACGTGAAACCTTAGGGTTACCAGCGTCAGATGTATTCGTACGTCCACAAGATGTTGTTGTGACTAACAAGGGCTTTACCCTTGCGCAGAAAATGGTGGGTAAAGCATGTGGCGTGAAAGGTATTCGCCCAGGGCAATACTGCGAACCTAAGATGACCTCAGTGGGCTCGCAAGATACTACCGGTCCAATGACACGTGATGAGTTAAAAGACTTAGCCTGTTTAGGGTTTAGTGCTGATTTAACCATGCAGTCATTCTGTCACACAGCGGCTTATCCAAAGCCAGTTGACGTTGACACGCACCACACATTACCAGACTTCATCATGAACCGTGGCGGCGTAGCATTACGTCCAGGTGATGGTGTTATTCACTCTTGGTTAAACCGTATGCTACTACCTGATACCGTAGGTACTGGTGGTGACTCGCATACTCGTTTCCCAATTGGTATTTCGTTCCCAGCGGGTTCTGGCCTAGTGGCATTTGCTGCAGCAACAGGTGTAATGCCTCTTGATATGCCAGAGTCAATTTTGGTTCGCTTTAAAGGCACCATGCAGCCAGGTATCACCTTGCGTGATCTTGTACATGCCATTCCGCTTAAAGCTATCGAACTTGGCTTATTGACCGTTGAGAAAAAAGGCAAAATCAATGCTTTCTCTGGTCGCGTATTAGAAATCGAAGGTCTTGAAAAACTTAAAGTTGAGCAAGCATTCGAACTGTCTGACGCATCAGCAGAACGTAGCGCAGCTGGCTGTACTATTAAGCTAGACAAAGAGCCAATCATTGAATACTTAAACTCTAACATCGTGATGTTAAAGTGGATGATCAGTGAAGGTTATGGCGATCGTCGTACGATTGAACGTCGTATTACCGCTATGCAAGAGTGGATTGCTAACCCTGAGTTGATGGAAGCCGATAAAGATGCAGAATATGCTGAAATTATCGAAATTGACTTAAATGACATCAAAGAGCCAATCCTTTGTGCACCAAACGATCCTGATGATGCCGTACTGTTATCAAGCGTTGCTCAAACTAAGATTGACGAAGTGTTCGTGGGTTCTTGTATGACAAACATCGGTCACTTCCGTGCCACCGGTAAGATGTTAGACAAGTTTGCTAAAACACTGCCAACACGCTTATGGATTGCGCCACCGACTAAGATGGACCGCGACCAGTTAACGGAAGAAGGTTACTATTCAATCTTCGGCCGTGTCGGTGCTCGCATCGAGATCCCTGGTTGTTCTCTATGTATGGGTAACCAAGCACGTGTTGCTGAAGGTGCTACGGTTGTTTCTACTTCAACACGTAACTTCCCTAACCGTTTAGGTACTGGCGCAAACGTCTACTTAGCATCAGCTGAGCTAGCCGCGGTAGCAGCCTTGTTAGGTCGATTACCTTCAGTTGAAGAGTATCAAAACTACGCTAAAGAGTTAGATGCAACTGCAGCTGACACTTACCGTTACTTGAACTTCGATCAAATCGACTCTTACACTAAGAAAGCCGACAGCGTGATTTTCCAAACCGCGCTATAAGCTTGAACTAGTTAATCGTTGAATTAAAAATGCCAGCAGAAATGCTGGCATTTTTGTTGGCGTAAAATCATGGTGTGGGTAACTTATTTTTAGACAAAAGTGTATTAAGATATGGCCTGCGGCCACTAACGTCGTGGCGCTTCGCCCACACCAGCTTTTAACTTAGTTTATAACCATCTTCGGCCTTATTCGAAAATGCTAACGCTTCCGATGGTACATCCTGTACCGCGAAAGCTAGCGGGCCATCCATGGCCAGCTCACGCTATTTTCTTCAATGGCCTCAAGTCCAGAGTTGAATTTAGGCTTTTGCAAGTGAAGCTCACTCGTTTGTGGACAGTAGTGTGAAAGTGCTTGTCGCTCTATAAAAGTTTACCTGACCTCACTAAATATACTTGCATCTCAACAACCATAAAAGATGACAATTAATGCCGACAATATCGCTTCACTACCTTAAGCATATCTATTTGCTTTTCAATATCATTTTTTCTTCTTGGGGCAGAGATAAAGCTAATAAACTGTTCTAACACTTCAAATTTAAAAGGGTTTGAAAGGAAAAATTTGAAACAATTTTCATACATCTGCATTATTTCGAAACACTTTAAGTCAAGGTTCAAATTGGAGGTGCCAGAATGGGATATTTTATTTCTTGCTTCTCTGGATGATTCAACTCTTTCAGAAACTAAATCATATTCTGAGTAAAATGAAGATATTTTTCTCATAAGTTCCTTTGTTGTGTCTGATTTAAGTAATAATTCAAATGCTGTCCATAATTTAACAAATCGAAACTCCATGTTTCCAGCATCAAGAGCTTCGATGTATGCAATTAAACAATTACGCAAATGTGGCTTGATATTACTTTTTGAATATATCTTTAACTTCTTATCTAATAAATAATCCACCTCATTATGATTGGCTACTGAAAGTGTGTTAGGCACATAAGCTATTTCGTACCAAAATGCAGAATCCTCACATGGCTTACCTTCATATGTATGTAAGGTATGAAACTCTCCTGTTTTAATCCTACTATGTGAAGGATATCTCGAGCCCTTGGCTTGAGGCAATATGTCGATATTTTTTTGAATAATCGAATGTATGAAAGCTCGATGCACAGCCAATGCATTAAGCGCTTTGTATACTGCCATTTGACTATTTGGAGCTTCTAAAGTAATAACAACAAAAAGATAATCATGAAGTTCATTAGGTGAAAAATTATCTTCAACTTGAGCGAAAATAGCACGCCTTTGTTGTTTTAATTGATTAGGTAGTTCTTGATAAAAATTTAAAGTACAGTCATCGATTTTTCTACGTTTTAATATTTTCTTATTCGACAAGTTAATAGTTGTTATTAATTTGTATTTCTGTTGATGTCGTTTAGCTTTAGAACATAAAACTTGATAACCTCGTAATACTAGATCTCTAAACTCTCCCGTTGTTGAATTTGGCTTTTCCTTTAATACATCGCAGATAGATTTACGTAAAAGGTCATGACCCAATTCTACATTCAAAGGATTCTTGTCTGAAATCCTAGATAGCAAGCTATCAATTAAAAAATCCGCCTCAAGAGACCAACTTTGAGTACCAGAATTACTAATTTTTATTTCATTTCGTAACGCATCAAACGTAGCATTAGTTCTATCTATTAGTTTATGAGTCATATCTATTTGCCTGAAAAGTCCTTGATGATGCATTTTATTACAACGAATCCATCGTTATACATTTTATATACTACCACCAATATATTTTGACAGCTCTTAACAAATACACCATGTACTATTCATTGGTACCAGTGAAGTGTGCAATATAAATTGAACTCTGAACTTGAGGACGTTGAAGAAAATGACGTGAGCTAGCCATGGCCTTTCTCGCACATCCATGTGCTTAAAGGCATTCAGGCATCCTGCCTATCAGAGCCAGCTAGCTTTAGAGGGGAAGGGACGCCCCATCGCAAGCGTTAGCATTTTCATTCTTTATCATAAAGAGGTGGCCGAAGAACACTCAGACGAAGTTCAACGCTGGATAAATTTCCGTCGCAATTTTTTCGCAGCTGCAGGGTGGAACCTTGCTATCTTAGTCTGGTGTGGGCGAAGAGCCACGACGTTAGTGGCCGCAGGCCATAAGTACAAAACGACATAAGTGCAAACACCTGGATCCCGGCTCAAAAGCATTGCCGGGAAGACGGGATTAATATGGATTAAATTGATTGCCGGAAGTGCAACTTTGACATTAGCTCCGGCTTGGGCGAAGCCCCACGACGTTAGTGTCCACAGGCCATAAGTACAAAACGACATAAGTGCAAACACCTGGATCCCGGCTAAAAAGCATTACTGGGAAGACGAGGTTGATAGATTTATATGGATTAAATTTATTGCTGGAAGTGCAACTTTGACACTAGCTCTGGTGTGGGTGAAGCGCCACGACGTTAGTGGCAGCAGGCCATTATTAACACGAGTTAACTAAGTTCATCATTCAACAATGCCAGCGAAATAGCTGGCACTTATAGTAGCGTCATTTAACGTTTTTGAATGATAACAACATCCTTTTGATGAACGTTATTAACATTAACGACGCGATATGCCGCTGGTTTAACAACGACCACTTTAGTTACCGTCGTTTTATTAGTAGGCGCTTTTGCGTGTCCATTATGAGCTCGTGGTGCACAAGCACTCAAGCTTATAATTGCTAATCCGATCAATATAACTTTAATCATCGGAAATTGAATTGACTGTTTCATACACACCTCGATACGAGTGAAGACGATGACTAAGCATAATCGTTTGAGTGTCAATTGCTGATCGTGGTGAGTAAAGTTATGCAAATATAGTGTTGAAATCAACGTCTATCGTTAAAACGTACCGTCATCACGAATACTTAATATTCATATCAATCAGTGGTTCTCGTGAACCTTTCTCTGCCCGCAATCTGGCTAAATACTGTTGCCATAATTCAGTTTGATTACTGCATAAGTTATATAGCACCTGCCAAGAATATAAACCGGTATCATGGCCATCATCAAAAGTGATTTTTACCGCATAATGTCCAACAGGTTCAAGAGCCTTGATATTAACGGCTTTCTTATGAGTGACCAATATTGGGTCACCATGACGCTGTACTTCAGCAGACGGGGAGAATACGCGGAGCATTTCACAACTGATGTTGTAGGTTTGGCCGTTATCAAAAGTGACTTCTAATAACTTAGATTGACGCTTCAGTTTAATGCCGCTAACAGTAGGCGTTGATTGGGTCATGGGAATACCTATAAAAAAAAGGATTAACGCTAAATCGCAGATTATCATCATACGCGACTTTGCTGTTAATCCTATTGTTTGAACCTGCATTCGTGATGTCGATTCGTATCAACACATTCACGTTACCCTCGTGGGTAACAAACCGACAAGGATAACCCGTTTACCGCGTGCTTATAAAATAAAGCGGCTTAAATCTTCATCTTGTACCAAGGTATCAAGGTGGTCGTTAACGTATTGTGCGTCAATGACAAAGGTAGAGCCTGATTTTTCAGAGGCATCGTAAGAAATCTCTTCCATCAGCTTTTCCATCACAGTATGTAAACGACGTGCACCGATGTTTTCAGTGCGCTCGTTAACCTGCCATGCGGCTTCTGCAATGCGATCAATGCCAGATTCTGTAAACTCTATGGTCACGCCTTCAGTGTTCATTAATGCAATACTCTGTTCAGTGAGTGATGCAAATGGCTCTGTTAGAATACGCTTAAAGTCGGCTGCTGTAAGGGCGTCTAATTCAACGCGGATCGGTAAACGACCTTGAAGCTCGGGGATTAAATCAGACGGTTTAGACATCTGGAATGCACCAGAAGCAATAAACAAAATATGGTCAGTTTTTACCATGCCGTGTTTAGTGGTGACAGTACAACCTTCAACTAAAGGCAGTAAATCACGTTGTACACCTTCACGTGACACATCTGGGCCAGAGCTTTCGCCGCGCTTACAGATTTTGTCGATTTCGTCTAAAAACACAATGCCATTTTGTTCAACTAATTCGATAGCTTGCTCTTTTAGGTCTTCTTGATTAACCAGCTTTGCGGCTTCGTCTTCAACTAACTGCTTGTAGGCATCTTTAATTTTAAGCTTTTTGCGTTTAGACGTGCTTTGGCCTAAATTTTGGAATAACCCTTGTAGCTGATTGGTCATTTCTTCCATGCCTGGAGGGGCCATGATTTCAACGCCAATTTGCGGTGCCGCAATATCAATTTCGATTTCTTTGTCGTCTAGCTGACCTTCACGTAGTTTTTTACGGAAAATTTGGCGGGTGTTCGACTCATCTTTTTTCTCTGTTTCCCAGTCATCTTTTACCTTAGGCAATAAGGCATCTAAAATGCGCTCTTCGGCCATTTCTTCTGCACGATGACGGCATTTTTTCATTTGCAGCTCGCGGGTCATTTTAACCGCAGAGTCTGTTAAATCTCGGATGATTTGCTCAACTTCTTTACCGACATAGCCCACTTCGGTAAATTTAGTTGCTTCGACTTTAATGAAAGGCGCGTTCGCTAGCTTAGCTAAACGACGGGCAATTTCGGTTTTACCGACACCGGTTGGGCCAATCATTAAAATATTTTTTGGGGTGACTTCTTGGCGAAGTGCAGGTTCTAATTGCATACGACGCCATCTATTACGAAGTGCGACTGCAACCGAGCGTTTAGCATTTTGTTGGCCGATAATATGTGCATCTAGTTCGTGAACAATTTCACGAGGTGTCATCTCAGACATAACGGTTCCTTTATTTACGCTCGAATTAGTAGTCTAACTTTTCGATGGTTTTAAATTGGTTGGTAAACACACATATATCGCCAGCAATCGTTAACGATTTTTCGGCAATATCTTCTGCACTTAACTCGGTATTTTGCAGCAATGCTAAGGCTGCTGCATGGGCATAGTTTCCGCCAGAGCCAATGGCAATAAGGTCATGTTCTGGCTGAACCACATCACCGTTACCGGTAATAATTAATGATGATTCAGTGTCAGCTACCACCAACATCGCTTCGAGTTTGCGGAGCATTTTGTCACTGCGCCAATCTTTGGCAAGCTCTACGGCTGATTTTAATAAATGGCCTTGATGCATTTCGAGCTTGGATTCAAAGCGCTCAAAAAGAGTAAATGCATCGGCAGTACCGCCAGCAAAACCGGCTAATACCTTATTATGATACAAACGACGCACTTTACGCGCGTTGCCTTTCATGACGGTATTGCCTAAAGAAACTTGGCCATCACCAGCGATGACAACTTGATTGTTGCGGCGTACGGATACGATAGTAGTCACGGTAAATCCTCTTTAAATGCATCAACGAATGCAATTGTTGATTCATGATTAAATTGGATATGGGGTCAAAATGATAGATATCAAGGACAGTATAAAAAAAGCCCCGTTCGAGTGAACAGGGCTGATGAATGTTTATCGCGTTTAGAGCCTGATTAGTGCTATTGCCATAACCAAATTTGGCAGGTGTTAATGCCTGACTTTTGCATTTTATGGCGGTTGGTTTCAGCTTCACGTTTGTTCGGGAACGGACCTAATACTACGCGGTACCAAATACCATTAGTGCCTTCACTGCGACGAACTTGTGCTTCCATACCTTGAAAGGCAATACGGGCTTTCATTTCATTGGCCTGTGACTCTTGTCTAAACGAGCCGCATTGCATTTGATAAATACCACTGGACACCACACCGGTTGAGGGCAGATCAATTTCAACTTCTTTATTTTCTAGCTCTTCAAGGTAGGTCCATTTCTCTTGTGGCTTAGGCGGTAATGCATTTGGATCTGGCTTAACCACTTTTTTGGCTGCCGGTGTTGGCGCAGCTTTAGTTTCAGTTTTAGTTTCAGCTTGTACGGTTTTCTTTTTTGGTTGCTGTGCAGGCTCAGTGACTTGAGTTTCTGAGCTGCCATTTATCGACCATAAAAAATAGCCAAAGCCGGCAACAAGCGCTAACACAACAAATACAGGCAAATACGGAAAGCTACGCGCAGGTGCTTTTTTACGCTTTGGCGCACGGCTTTTGTTCGGTTTACTTGCTCTGGGTTTGCGGTTTGCGTAGTCGCGACTCATGATTACATCCGCTCTAAAGTTTCAATGCCAAGCAATGACAAGCCGGTTTTTAGCGTATTAGCGGTTAATTGCGATAACAATAAACGGCTTTGTTTTTGCGCTTCCGTGTCTGCCGCTAAAACTGGGCAGGCTTCGTAAAAGCTTGAAAACTCGCTCGCAAGTTCATACAGGTAACCACACAGTACATGTGGCAAGCCTTTGTCTGTCATGCGGGTAAGCACTTCACCAAACTGGGCTAACTTGGTGCCTAAATCTTTTTCTTTTTCGTGTTCAAGAACGATTTTAGCCTGGCTTAAATCGATGTCTTCAGCACGTTTAAAAATACCGGCTACACGAGTATAGGCATACAGTAAGTATGGCGCAGTATTGCCTTCAAAGCTTAGCATTTGCTCAAAGCTGAAAATGTAATCGCTGGTGCGGTTTTTAGATAAATCAGCGTATTTAACTGCGCTGATCCCGACTACGCGGGCGATTTCAGTGAGTGTAGCTTCGTCCATGTCTGGATTTTTGCTGCGAACCAGTTCAAGTGCACGCACGTTAGCTTCATCTAATAAGTCGACTAGTTTAACGACACCGCCTGAGCGGGTTTTAAATGGACGACCATCTTCGCCGTTCATAGTGCCAAAGCCAGTGTGCTCTAGTGACATGTCTGCACGTACAAATTTAGCGAGTTTGGCAAGATTAAATACTTGCTGGAAATGCAGCGCCTGGCGTAAGTCGACAAAGTACAGCGCGCGGTCGGCTTTAAGTACGTTTGAGCGATAACGCATGGCGGCTAAATCAGAGGTGGCATATAAATAGCCGCCGTCTGCTTTTTGAATGATAACTGGTAATGGCTCGCCTTCTTTGGTGCGAAACTCTTCCTGGAATACCACTTTAGCGCCGTTACTTTCGCTTAATAAACCTTGGGCATCTAAATCTTTAACCACTTGTGCAAGGTTTGCGTTATAAGCACTTTCGCCGTGAACATCAGCGCGAGTTAGACTCACACCTAAACGCTTATAGACATCATGACAGTGGTTGAGTGAAATGTCGTTAAACTCACGCCAAAGCTTATTGCAGTATTCATCGCCCGATTGCAAGGCAACCACTAACTGACGTGAACGGGTGGCAAATTCTGTCGATTCGTCAAAGCGTACTTTGGCTGCACGGTAAAAACTTTCTAGGTCAGACAATTCCATTTTGGCTTGTTCGCCATTGGCTGCGCGTAACTCTTCCATGTATGCCAATAACATACCGAATTGCGTGCCCCAGTCGCCAACGTGATTTTGACGGATCACGTGATGGCCTAAAAACTCCAGTGCACGGACCACGCTGTCACCAATAATGGTTGAGCGTAAGTGACCTACGTGCATTTCTTTGGCTAAGTTTGGCGATGAATAATCGACAACAATAGTTTGCTTAGCCGGTAAGGTCACGCCTAAGTGGTCATCGTTTAATGCTTGTTGTAGCTGATCAGCTAATGCATTGTCGTCGATAAAAAAGTTAATAAACCCTGGGCCAGCAATTTCGACTTTAGCAACGTGAGATGATGCAGGTAAGGTGTCGATAATCAATTGGGCTAATTCGCGTGGGTTTTTCTTCGCGACTTTGGTCAGCATCATTGCAAGGTTAGTCGCTAAGTCACCATGACTTTTATCTTTAGTGCGATCGACCTGAATGCGCGCTTGAAAATCAGCAGGCACAATACCTTGCTGTTTAAAAGATTCGAGGGTTTGTTCTAGTAAAGATTCAATATGTGATTTCATGGGCGTTTGCTTGCACTAATTCGTTAAATGAATGACATGACGGAACCGCGTATTTTAGCCGTTTATGGGGTGAAATTGCTATCTGCTTTAGCGGAAATATTGGTTTTTTTGTTTAATTAAACTTGAATAGCAATTTATCTGAAGTGTATTACCCATATTCGTGTAGTCGATTGCCAGTTATAACGTGGTTTACATTAAATCTTGCGGATCTCTATCTATGGTCCAGCGGCAGCGTTTACCCTCAGGTAGTTGTTCAATTTGAGTTAACACATGTTCAAATACGCTTTGTAATCGATTCCTGCTTTTGGCTTGTAACATTAACTGACGTCGATATTTTCCGGCTTTACGATCTAATGGTGCAGGTATGGGGCCGATGACTTCAAGATCTTTATCTTGCGGAATAAGTTGACTTATTTGGGCTAAAAAAGCGTCCGCGTCTTGTGCTAAATGCGCTTCCGCTCTAATTAACACCATGTGCCATGCGGGCGGCAATAATGCTTGTTGGCGCTCAATTAACTGGCTTCGGGCAAATTCGCCGTAACCCCGTTGCAGTAAGTCGCGCAAAATAGGGTTGTCACTTTGGTGGGTTTGCAGCAGGACTTTGCCAGGCTTGTCGGCGCGACCAGCACGGCCAGATACTTGAGTGTATAGCTGACCAAAACGCTCAGGCGCCCGAAAATCGGCACTGAATAACGCACCGTCAACATCCAATAACCCCACTAAAGTTACATCGGGAAAGTGATGCCCTTTAGCCAGCATTTGGGTGCCAACCAGAATTTTATATTTTCCCATGTAAATCCCTTGTAGTTGTTGCTCAAGGGAGCCTTTGCGCCGAGTGGTGTCGCGATCAATACGCACAACCGGATGTTTAGGAAAAAGCTTAATTAACTCTTGCTCGAGTTGTTCAGTGCCTAAACCATGTCCCATTAACATGGTGCTACCGCATTCGTGACATTGTTTAGGGATAGCATATTGATTACCGCAGTGGTGACAGCAAATTTCGTTTAAACCTTGATGCACAGTAAAAAAAGCATCGCAACGGTCACATTCATGTAAATGGCCGCATTCGTGGCACAACAACGCAGGGGCAAAGCCGCGACGGTTTAAAAACAGTAATACTTGGTTGCCTGCATCAAGGTGCATGCGCATTTCGTTAATTAACGAGGCTGACATGCCGGCTTTTAAGGGCTGCGAGGTAATGTCGATGATGCCTTGTTTGACTTTTTGTGCAGCTCCCGCGCGCTCGCTTAATTCAAGGTGATGATAACGGCCAGACAACGCATTTTGTAGGGTTTCAAGCGAGGGTGTAGCAGAACCAAGCACCACTTGAATATCTTCTAAATGCCCACGCATTACGGCTAGATCTCGGGCGTGGTAGCGCACACCTTCTTGCTGCTTAAAGCTGCTGTCGTGTTCTTCGTCTAAAATAATAAGACCAGGAAACGCCATGGGGGTGAACAATGCGGAACGAGTGCCAATAATAATCGCCGCTTCACCAACGCGTGCTTGTCGCCAGGCTTCAAGCCGTTGATTGTCGGTTAATCCTGAATGAATCACCGCCACTTTGACTTCAAACCGGCGTTTAAAGCGGTTGATGGTTTGTGGGGTTAAGCCGATTTCGGGCACTAAAATAAGCGCTTGTTTGCCTTGTTTTAAAATGGTTTCGAGTAAGGTTAAATAGACTTCGGTTTTACCTGATCCCGTAATCCCTTCTAGTAAGGTGCAATGAAACCCTTGTTGTTGTGTGAGTACAGAAACCGCTACGGCTTGTTGTTTATTTAATTTGTGTGGCGACTCGTTCATGATGAGGTGCTGACGCCAGCTTAAGTCATGAGTAATGACTGCACTTTTTTGTTCAATCCATTGCTTATCTTGCAATGCTTTAAGCGCTGATTTACTTAATAGTTGGGTGGTAAATTCATCTTGAGTTAGCGGGTTTTTCAGCAATAAATCGAACAGTTTTTTTTGTGCTGGAGCGCGTTTAAGAACACTTGAGTCAGCTTGGCGACCTTGTTCGCTTAAATGATATTCAACCATGGCTTGCGGTGTAGCATCGAGGCCTTTACGCAGGGCGACGGGAAGGGCTTGGCTGAGCATTTGACCTTGCGAAGTAAAGTAATATCTTGCCGCCCAAAGCGTTAATTTATATAGCGAGTCGGGCAGTAATGGGGCATCATCTAGCACTGTTGTAACAGATTTAATTTGTTGCGGTGCTAAATCACAAGTGTCGGTTATTGCGGTGATTAACCCTATGAGCTGTTGGCGCCCAAACGGCACTTTAACGCGCAACCCAATTTGCAGTGTTGTTTGCTGTTCGTCTTTTACGCGGTAACTAAAATTTTGGCGTAATGGGACGGGTAAGGCGACTTCAACAAACACGGGCATAGGGTTTCACATTTTTCAATTCTATTAGGGATTGTGGATCAGTTTACCTCTAAGTGTCATCAAAGAGATAGGGTAAGTGTTATGCGTAAAAGACTTTATAGGGTCTTATTCTTGGTATTCGGATTATGTGTTAATGCTCAACAAGCGTTAGCGCAAGTCAATCATGTCAGCATTAATAGTCGTCAGTCAGAGTTGAACCAGCAACCGCGATTAAAAGTGAATGTTGTGGCACAAAATGATGATTTGTCACAACTTAGTTTTTATATACGCCAACAAGTTGATGGAGACATGCAACAACAAAGGTTATCGATACAACCGATTAATCGTTTTTTAGTGCAACTCGATGGCAAAAAGCCCGTCACAGACCGTTATGCGCAGTTAGTGATTACTGAAAACCAGCAAAACAAAGCGGTATTATTAGCGGTATTAGCTTTATTTGATGCGCCACTTTCATTTACGAGTGCTGCATTTATTGAGGCTCAGCCGTTACCGAGTACGAGTAATCAACCAACCAACGCACCTAGGCCAGTAGAAGCAGATGTGACAAATCACGTTGCGGTTACTGTGGTTAAAAACAATGCGGTAAAAGCGGTTAAGACGAATACTGTTAGCGAACCCGTGTTACAGCCAAGAACATCCGATAATTGCGAAATTGTCAAAGATAATTCAGATACATTGTGGCGTATTGCCGATCGTTATAAAGAGCAATGGAACACCAGTGTTTACGGTGCAATGCTAGCGATTTTCGAGGCCAACATGTTGGCTTTTTCTAAACAAAAAATTCATTTATTGCTTAAAGATGCGCTATTGGCGTGTCCGTCGACAGAAATATTGGCGCAATACGATAATAAAGCAGTCGATAAAAAAGTATTTGAAGTGATAGAAGCTAAACATGCTGCGAGATAGCTTATTTAATCGGTAACTGTGATTAAGGTACACAAAGTGTTGAGTAATTACTCTTATTGGTCAGTAATTGGTTGCAGCCGCGGATGTTAATTTATATAGTTGTTTGCGTTAATACAGGTTATTTAAGCAAAAATAAGCCCATGTGCAAATAATTCAACAATATTATCTCGAGAGTGATAAACAATAATAAAGACTGTATTAAGTAAATTTACAACGTCAGTTGCGTTGTTTTGAAGCCGTTTTAAGTAAGGGATTGATTTGATGAAATGCGTAAAGGTGCTAGCCATAATGGCATTACTCGCTGTGGGTTATATTCCTGCAGCCATTGCAGAAGTCAGTCATATTAGTATTGATACCGCCGCCTTTGAACAAGGTCAATTACCCACATTAACCGTTAATGTTGTGACTGAACATCATGATTTGTCTCGACTAACGTTTTATTTACGCCAGATTTATCAAGATAATATTGTATTAGAAAAACTCGATGTAGAACGCCAAGGTAACGACGTGTTTATTTTGTCGGGTAAAGAACAGCTACGTGATCCTGACTCAGCATTAATTGTCTCTGAGTATCGCAATGCTAAATGGCAACAATATTCACCTGTGCCGTTATTTAATCAAGTATTACCAACCAGTAATCACCAGCCTGTTGCCATCAAAAAAATGAAGTTACCCACTTCGTCCTCGTCTGTACAACAGGTTGCAGAAATCACCCGCGTTGTGGCTAAAGCACCTGTGCTGGCTGCCACCCAAGAGTTATTAGAGGGCTGCAATATTCTTAAGCAGCAGGATGACTCATTATGGAAAATTGCGGTTAGATATCGTAAACAGTGGGGGTCTAACATTTATGGGGCCATGCTGGCTTTGTATGAGGCCAATCCACAAGCTTTTTATCAAAACAAAATTAGTATGTTACAGCTAGACAGCTCATTGCGTTGTCCGCCTGCTAATATTTTAGTGAAGTACCAAAATGTTGATGTTGATAGAGTGACATTTGACGACTTAGTGGCCAGTCAGCAAGGTCAAACTCGCGCGATAGCCCAAGCGCCAACACGCGCACTTCCTAACAAAGCGCCAGAAGCGGCATCACAACATATCCAGGTGAACGAAGCAGCCGCTTCAGTCGATCATACCAAAATAGACACTGAGGTCACCACGAGTAATCGTATTAATGTCGCCGATGTGACTGAAGTTGTAGCTGATGTAGTAAAAGCTGATGTGCTAGAAAATCAAAGTGTGCAGCAATGTTCAATTGATAAGCGCCCTGACGACAATTTATGGCGTGTGGCAACGCGTAATCATCAACAGCTACACACCAATGTCTATGGTGCCATGCTAGCGTTATACCATGCCAACCCTAATGCATTCTTTAAACAGAAAATTTACCTCTTAATGGCCGACAGTCACTTAGATTGCCCATCAAACCAGGTGCTACAGCAATATCAAAACGCAGTTAAAGATCAGCTGACCTATGAAGCGCTTGAGCGTAAGCAGAGGTAGTCTTAGTTTGCTAAAGCATGGGCGTTTATAAATTCTACTTGTCTGAGCTTGTCGGACACTGTATTATCTCGCGCCTAAAACATATTGTTATTAACTTCATGTGGTGTCCAACTTCGGGTTGTGATGGCGACATGGCCTTCAATTTAAGGTACTCCAAATGAAAACTGGTATTCACCCAAATTACGCTGAAATCACTGCAACTTGTACTTGTGGTAACATCATCAAAGTAAACTCTACTGCTGGTAAAAACTTGCACTTAGACGTATGTGGCGCATGTCACCCATTCTATACTGGTACTCAGAAAGTTGTTGATACTGGTGGTCGTATTGACAAGTTCAACAAGCGTTTCAGCGTGCTTGCTAAGAAGTAATTGCCCTGCAATTAACTTCATAAAGGCGCCTTTGGCGCCTTTTTTGTTTTTAGCGTTCGCATAATGACATTGTGCTGTAGTGGAAACTTATTTTTAAGCTGTAAACAATGCAAAAATGCCTAAAACTATTTTTATTGTTATTTAAGCAAAATAAATAACAAATAACGCCTGTTAAAACGGTTTATTCTGCTAAATCTTGTTATTTTCCTACATTTTTAACTCTTTGATTTATATATATTCATGTTAGTTTAGTTTGATTAACAAAACCTAAGCTTGTTTAGGCCGGTCAACTCATCCTGTCACTGAGTTTTTGATTTCTATCAACACGGTAATAGCGTATCGTTAAAACACTTTCGATGATTAGCATAATCAATGTGTTCATAGTGCTAGTCACAATTTTAATGATACTAAATAGCGCATTTCAGGATGTATACAATGTCAGATATTCGTCAACAAGCTCTCGATTATCATGAATTCCCCGTTCCAGGCAAAACGGCTGTGTGTCTCACGAAACCAGCCCAATCTAGTCACGACCTAGCTTTGGCGTATAGCCCTGGTGTAGCCGAACCCGTACGTGAGATTGCCTCAGACCCTGAAAATGCCTATCGCTATACTAATAAAGGCAACACTGTCGCGGTCATTACTAACGGTACCGCGATTTTAGGCCTTGGCAATTTAGGCCCATTAGCCTCAAAGCCTGTCATGGAAGGTAAGTCGCTTTTATTTAAGCGTTTTGCCAACATTGACTCTATTGATATTGAAGTTAAACACCGGACCACCGAAGACTTTATCAATACTGTTGAGTCGATAGCGGACACGTTTGGTGGCATCAACTTAGAAGACATCAAAGCACCAGAGTGTTTTGAAATTGAACGCGAACTCATTAAGCGTTGTAGTATTCCGGTGTTTCATGATGATCAGCATGGCACGGCCATTGTTACCGCCGCAGGGATGTTGAATGCCTTAGAAATTCAAGGTAAAAAAATTGATGATGCGATATTTGTTTGTTTAGGTGCTGGGGCTGCGGCCATTGCCTGTATGAGCATGATTGTTAAGTGTGGTGCGCTGCGCGAAAATGTGTATATGCTCGACAGACAAGGGGTTATCCATACTCGCCGTGAAGATTTAAACGAATACAAAGCGCTGTTTGCTAATAATACTGACAAACGTACTCTGCAAGATGTGATTAAAGATGCGGACGTGTTTTTAGGGTTGTCAGGTGCCAATTTGCTAGCGGCTGAAGACATTGCCTTAATGGCACCTAATCCAGTAATTTTTGCGTGCTCAAATCCCGACCCTGAAATTCAACCCGAATTAGCACATGCTATTCGCAATGACCTGATTATGGGGACTGGCCGCAGTGATTACCCTAATCAAGTTAACAACGTATTGTGTTTCCCGTTTATTTTTAGAGGCGCATTAGATGTGCGTGCTGCTGTTATTAACGATGAAATGAAATTAGCGGCAGTGTATGCTATCGCTAATTTGGCCAAAGAGCCTGTGCCAGCAGAAGTGCTAGCGGCCTATCCTAAAGTGACTTCATTAAGTTTTGGTGCAGAATATGTACTTCCAAAACCGATGGATCCTAGATTACTGCCTATTGTTGCTCGTGCAGTATCGCAAGCGGCAATAGATTCTGGCGTAGCTAAAATCACTACATTGCCGAGTGAATATAAAGTCTAAAGTCTAAAGTATTAAGCTATATCGACGATAAACTCAGGGGCGAAAGCCCCTTTTTTATATGCGCTTAAACGACTAGTGAACTTATAGAGCACAATCGTTATACTGATAAAGATTTAATTGGGCTAGACCATAAAAATAAATCCAGCAGGATAGCGGATAAATGAAACTCACCAAGATCCTTACAAAAAAATTAACCAGTTTTTGGTTACTTTCATTAGCGGCAGTCGCCTTTGTGTTTCTTCTGTGCGCAATCATGAGTTTTATACAACTCACCTATACTTTTCAGCAGCAAAAAGTCACTGAACTCGAAATTATGTTGGTTGAGCACAGTAAGCGGCAAGATAATAGCCAGCTGTCTACTTGGTTGCCACCATTATTGTCTGCTTATAATGCCGTTGATTTCAGCTTAAGTCAGGGTGATAAATTATTGTATGAATATCATCACGACAACTTAAGTGTTGCCAAAAATAGCCTTACTCTATATCAGAATCAACTTGATAATGGTTTGCGATTATCACTCACCATGCCACCGCCATTTTCTTTATATCATCTTGGTTGGTCGGAATTGGTTATTGTTATTATCGGTTTTATTGCCATCGGGATTTTTGTTCGTTTTGGGCATGGCTGGTATTCCCGAGAACTTGACGGCATTGAACAACTTGCTTTACGCAGTAAATTAATTTTAGAAGGCGATTTAGTTCAAGCAGCTCAAGTGCCCACAAACGGTAAGCCGCGAATGATTAATCGGGCGATCAGCAAATTATTGAGCGATCTGGATGATGCTCATAAAGAACGTGGACGTTTAGACCAGTTTATTCGCAAAGACACCTTTTTAGACAAACAAACTCAAATCGGTAACGGCATCTTTTTTCAAAATCGCCTAGATGCATTAAGTCATAATCAAAAAATGATTGCCCATGGGGTATTGATGTTGATTGAGTTTGACGACATGGATTTAGTGGAAGAAGAGTTAGGTGAAAGTGGCCTTAAAGCTATGTTTACTTTAACCACAGAAGCCATAACTGCGGTATTAGCTCAATACGAAGACAGTATTTTTGCCCGCAGAAGCTATCAGCAATTAGTGATTGTTGTTCCACAATTATCGCTTACTGAAGCGGATCAATTGGCTCAGCGGGTACTAAAAACCTGCTTAGCGTTACCTTTTTATGGTTTAGGCAATCCGGATAACTTTTTACATTTAGGCAGTGCATTTTTTAAAGCGGGCGACTTGCAGGTTCAGCTGGTTGAAGAGGCCGAAATGGCACTTCGCGCGGCGCAATTACAACGAGTGAATAACTGGTTTATGTATGACAAAGGCGCTGTTGATGAAGAAATTGCCAAAGGTTCTGTGCGGTGGCGCAGCTTTCTTGAAAATGCACTGGTGGCAAAACGTTTCTTTACCCTGCAACAAGCGGTCGTCGACAGTGATAACCGTATCCTGCATTACGAAGTCTTTAGCCGAGCCCTTGATAATCAGGGTAATGAAGTGCGTGCGACCTTGTTTATTCCAATGGCCAATAAGTGTGGCTTAATGCCGCAAATCGAACGGCAAATATTATCGCAAGTATTGTTTGATTTGATGCCTCAAAACACCGCGACTTACTGTATAAATTTGAGTCTCGATACGTTAGTGAGTCGTGCTTTTGTGCGTTGGATTCAGTCAACCTTACTTGAGCATCGACCTTTGGCTTCAAGGCTTATTTTTGAGGTGTCAGAAGATATTATTGTTAAACATCAAAGTAATCCTGCTCTCGTTAAATCATTAGACATGCTGAGAAAGATGGGGGCGAAATTAGCCGTAGATCATGTTGGTCAACATGTCGTAGGGACGCACTATATTCAAGAGCACCATTTTGATTTAGTAAAATTGCACCGTTCGATTGTTAGGCAAGTGCATCAACGTTCAGAAAATCAACTGTTTATTCGAAGCTTAATTGGTGGCCTATACCGTGCTGAGGTAAAGGTAATTGCTGAAGGTGTAGAATGTTTTGAAGAGTGGCAAACATTGAAAATTTTAGGCGTTAGTGCGGCGCAGGGTGAGTATTTAGATCAAATAGTTGAGAGCTAACGTCAAAAAAGCTAATACTTCAATCTTAAAGTTTAAGTGCTTAGTTTCTTTACTTTTGCATTGGTCTTTAATTAGCTATGCTATATTGTTATTAATGTAACAATATTAAAACATTAACAATGTATTTGAGGTGAAGTTTTCATCATTTATGATGAGCTATTACGCAAAAAACACTAACCCGCTAATGAGATATTGTTTTAGTCATCGTTATGTTCAGGATTTTTGGGGTAGAATGGGTTTTATTGAGTTTTTTCATCGTATAGTAAACCAATAATCTCGAATAATTATCACGTTAGTGAGTATGGGACGCGTAATGAAAAGTGGTTTTTTGTGTAAATTAGCCTTTTGGAAGTCATCCAAAATAACGGGAGAGGTCGGTGTTTTTATCTCTGACAGCTCGTTATGGGTGTGTAAAACTCAAAAAGGGACATCTGCTAATACCATTACGAAAATTCCGGTGGTTAAACACAATTGGAACCAAGCATTTGAACAGCTAAAAGTACAATTTGGCCATGTTCGAATGCAATTAGTCTTGTCTTATGCTCATTATCAACTTTTACAAGCCGACAAACCCAATGTTGAAACAACTGAAATTGCCCAAGCATTAATTTGGGCGATTAAAGATATGGTGTCAGAACCGGTAGGCAACATTCATTTAGACTATTTTGAGTCTAGCATTATCCCAAGCGCCAAACTCAGCGTCGTGGTGACGAGCCGTGAGTTACTCATGAAGTTTGCGTCGGCATGTGAAGCAAGCAGTTTAACCATTGCAGGTATTAGCATTGAGGAGTTAGTGCTAAGGCATATGCTACCTAACGACAATATGGCGCACATGTTAGTCGCACATTTACCCCAGCAAGAGCTTTTGCTCATGGTAGTGAAAGCGGGTGAAGTGTTAATGCAACGTCGAGTGCGTGGTTTTAATCAGCTCAGCTCAGCAACTTACGATGAATTACAACAAGGTATTGCTGATAACTTAAGTCTTGAAATCCAACGTTCGATGGATTATTTCGAAAGCCAACTTCGCCAAGCGCCTGTAACATCTATTACCATTGCCGCAGATGGCGATAGTAGCGCGTTAGCCAACTTAGTTGGGGCCAATTTCAATCAAAAAGTGCATGCACAAACCCATGATGGTATGAGTGGATTATTCGCTCAGTTAGCATTACAAGAATTAACACGAGGTGATGCGTGATAAAAACCAGCGTTAATTTATATACTGCCGACTTATTGCCGCAACAGCAGCGATTAACCTTCACACGCCTGGCGGTGACTTTATTGCTTTTGTTTGGGCTATGCATTGCCTTTTATGGCATCGGATCGTGGCAGCAAAATCAGTTACACGCTGTTCAGCAGCAAGCGAGTAATGATAAAGATCAGTTAACGGCACAAAAAACACAGTTAGAAGCGCAAATTGCCGCGAGAAAACCTGATTCAGCCTTAGTGGCGCAAGTTGAGTTGGAAGAGCAGCGTCTAGATTTAAAAATACGTTTAAAAGATGAACTCGGCCAGCGTAAAAACCTTATCAGTCAAGGCTATTCGCCTATGTTGACTGATTTAGCCGCCGTCGCAGATGCCAACGTATGGCTCAGCCATATCAGTATTTCTCAGCAAGATAATGCTCCGCAGCGCATCGAGTTTGAAGGTTATGGTCGCAATCCACAAAGCATTCCATTATGGATTGATAGACTAAAAAATACCTCGACGTTAAAGGGCTATGCTTTTTCAGCGATGACGATGGACCGGGGTGATGATCAACCATTAATGTTCAAATTAACCAGTCAAACTGCTGACAAGGAGCCCTCACAATGAAGCAACAATGGGCGAACTGGTCAGAAAAGTTTAATCAGCTCAGTCAACGGGAGCGAGTCTTAATTGCGCTTGCGAGTGTTGTTGTGATTGGCATGTTGTTGTATTTACCCTTGGAATCTCTTTGGAAGCAACGGCAATTAATGCAAAGGCAATTGACTAGCTTAAACCAAGAAAATGATATATCACGGCAACAAATTACTTTATATCAAGAGCGCTTGCAGCTAGATCCTAATCAAGATTACCAGCAACGTTTATTGCTAGTGAATGAGCAGATGTTAGCCATTGATGCCGAGTTAGATGCACAAATGGTTGATATGGTGCCAGCAGATTATATGCCGACAGTATTAGCCAACTTACTGGGTAATGTAAAAGGCGTGACCCTTAAATCGTTCGCCTCCATTGCACCTACTCCATTATTAAATATGGGTGAGGGCAGTAACGTTAATTTATACAGTCATGGTATTAAGTTAAGTCTACAAGGTGATTATTTTGCCATTTTAGCGTTTGTCTCTGCGGTGGAAAATATGCCAGACAAATTGTATTGGAAGCGCTTGGATTATCGTGTTGAGACACATCCTAATGCGCTCGTTCAATTAGAACTTTACACACTGAGTGTGAATAAGGACTTTATCAGTGTTGCTAAACAGAATTAGCGTTAACGCACTGGCTGTGATGGTCAGTAGCGTAATAGTGCTTGCTTCCCACGCAGAAGCCCAATCGTTACGAGACCCAACTTTGCCCGGCCAGGGTTATGTTGCTGTGAGTTCGAATATCGCTCCCCAGCAAACCATGGTGCTTAACAGTATCGTCAATGGGCAGCGTGCATATGCGGTAATTAATAACAATATTCTCTCAGTGGGTGACACGATTAGTGGTGTAGGGCTACGTGTAACTTCGATAGGCCAAGACAGCGTTACCTTGTCAGATGGCAGAAAACTTCAGCTATTTCAGTCGATAACAGAGCGATAGGATAAGAATAAAAATGAAAGTAATTAAATATGTTACCCCTCTGATGTCGCTGTGTTTGGTTGCTTGTCAAACAACAGATAGACCAGATCCTGAAACGGTTAAGTCAGCGTTATCTGAGTCAAGGCAGCAAGCACAAGCTAATGCAGATGTTACTCCGCCGCCAGCCACCATGCCTGCAGAAGTGCAGCGCGAGTTGAATGGTAGTAATGCGCTTACCTCGGCAAAAGTGCTCCCTGCAGAGCGTCGCTTTGATGTGTCGGCAAATAATGTTGATGCTCGAGTTTTTTTCCCTAGCTTAGTTAAAGACACGCCATTAAGTGTGGCAGTGCATCCCGATGTACAAGGCACCATTTCGTTATCACTAAAAGCGGTCACCTTGTCTGAAGCACTTCAAGTCGTTGAAGATATTTACGGTTACGAAGTGAGCCGCCAGGGCCGAATTTTACGGGTTTTCCCATCAGGAATGCGCACAGAAACATACCCATTAAATTACCTGTATATGCAACGTGAAGGTTTATCGTTAACGTCCGTGAGTTCAGGGCGTATCTCAGATGATAATGACAACTCAAGTAGCGGTAGCAATAACAATAGTAGTTCTAGTAGCTCGAGCAATTCTAACAGCAACAGCAGCTCGGGCAGTAATGAACAAAGTAACGGTACCTTTATCCGCTCCACTACTAAAACTGACTTTTGGGGTGAGCTACAAGCCACATTAGTGTCAATTATTGGTGAAACCGGTGGCGGGCGTCAGGTGGTTGTGACTCCGCAGGCGGGTTTAGTGACCATTCGCGCTTTTCCTAATGAGTTAAGACAAGTTCGGGCTTTTTTGACTAAAGCTGAAAGCCATTTACAACGCCAGGTCATATTAGAAGCCAAAATCTTAGAGGTGACCTTGTCTGATGGTTATCAGCAAGGCATACAGTGGGAAAATGTATTAGGGCATGTGGGTAATACTAACATTGATTTTAGTACCTCCGCTGGTCAGGGTTTAGGCAATACTATATCTTCAGTGATCGGTGGTGTGACTTCCATTAACGTTAAAGGTACTGATTTTAGTACCATGATTAGTTTACTCGACACTCAAGGTGATGTTGATGTGCTATCAAGCCCAAGAGTGACCGCGACCAACAACCAAAAAGCGGTGATTAAAGTGGGTAACGACGAATACTTTGTGACCGATGTGTCGACCACAACAGTGTCATCGACCACCACCGTGACCACGCCAGAGGTTGAGTTAACACCCTTTTTCTCTGGTATTGCTTTAGATGTAACGCCGCAAATTGACGAAAATGGCAATGTACTACTACACGTACATCCGTCGGTTATTGACGTGCAAGAGCAAACCAAAACCATTCAAATTAGCGATTCAACGTTAGAGCTACCATTAGCACAAAGTGAGATCCGCGAGTCGGATACGGTCATTAGAGCTGCATCAGGTGATGTGGTGGTGATTGGTGGCTTAATGAAGAGTGAGAACATCGAAACTGTATCGAAAGTACCATTTTTAGGTGATATCCCATTTTTGGGCGAAGCCTTTACGAGCCGTAGTAAATCAAAGCAAAAAACCGAATTAATTATCTTACTTAAGCCAACTGTGGTGGGTTTAGACACCTGGAAAGATGAACTCAAGCGTTCGCAAGATTTGATTGAACGTTGGTATCCTTCTAAGTAATGATGGAACGTAAATAGTTATGTATTTGCAACACTTTGGCATGGCGCAGCTGCCTTTTACGCTGACGCCCAATACTGGATTCTTTTTTGGTTTAGCTCCCCATGTAGAAGCCTTGCAAGTGTTGCAAACAGCGTTAGAAACCGGTGAAGGATTTATCAAAGTCACCGGTGAAGTGGGAACGGGGAAAACATTAGTTTGCCGGAAATTATTGAATGATTTGCCTGATCAATATCACTGCGCTTATTTGCCTAACCCTTACCTAACCCCAAAAGAATTACGTTTTGCGGTGGCGGCAGAGTTAGGATTAGCACTACCGAATAAACTCGATCAGCAACAATTAACGCGTTTGATCCATGAGCGATTACTCGAATTAAATCATCAAGGCTTCCATGTCGTGCTCGTGCTCGATGAAGCCCAGGCTTTACCCGACGACAGTATTGAAGCATTGCGGTTATTTACAAACTTAGAAACCGAAAGTCGTAAGTTATTGCAGGTGGTGTTATTTGGTCAGCCCGAGTTAGATGAGCGGCTCGCACAAGCTAAATTTAGACAATTGCGCCAGCGGATCACATTTAGCTACCATTTACGACCATTAAGTTGGGATGAAATACGTGCTTATATTCAATATCGGCTGAGTATTGCAGGTTATCAAGGCCCCGATTTATTTGCAGTAAGCGACATTAAATTGTTAGCCAAAGCCGCTCGCGGCATCCCACGCTTGGTAAATATATTGACCCATAAAAGTTTACTGCTTTGTTATGGTGAAGGGAGTCAACGTGTGTCGACCAAGCATTGCCGAGCCGCAATACGTGACACTGAAGATATTAATTTAACCGATCGCTCAGGTTTTTCACGCTCTAGTATGCTAGTGATTATGTTATTACTCGCGTTGATGCTAATGCTGGGATTCATGGATATAGGCGGTGAGTGGTTGACACGGATAAGTGAGCATTAATGAGTGTGATAATAAAAATGCTGCGAGATTTAGAGCAGCGTGAAAAACCCGATTCAACACAATCAGACTCAGCATCTTCCCAACCGAAAGGGGAGTTTGTTCGTCCGCAAGTTCAATATTATCCAACTGAAAAGTCACGCTCGCCATTAATCGCTGCGGGTGTTTGTTTACTGTTATTAATCCCTGCGGCATGGTTTGGTGTGTCAATGTACCAACAAGTCGACTCATCGGTTGAGCCACAATTGGCTGAGTTGAGCACAACAGGCATAAGGCTTAATAATGCAGATGATAACGCTGCAGACGCGTCTATTAACCTGCCAAATGAACAGCAACCAGACGTTGCCGATTCCACTCAAACCAGCAGTGGCGCTGCGGTATCGGCTACGGTAGTTAATCATCTTGATAATGACGCAGTCAAAATCGTAAGTGGCACCGCGTTAACAGAGAGTGAAAGCGAGCCTATTGCACTAGCTTCCGAATCGGTGGTTACTGCACCTGTTACATCTGCGGCGTTAGCCTCAAATGAGCCGACTATTTTAAAGCAAGCCGATGAACCTGCAATCAGTACCTCTGAGTTAACTGCAACAGATAGAGATGAAGAAGTTAAAGAATCATCACTGGTAGTAGCAAAAAATAGGACTTCAGACGTTGTATCTCGCGATAAGCCACTCGTTGCAAAAGCCAATATAAGTGCTGAGCAAGCTACAGTCGACTCCACTGCGGCCTCAAATAACATGACGGTTAAAGAGGTTGTGTTAACAAAAACTCAAATGGCGCAATTACAATATCGCAAAGCGGTTGATGCTGAAAAATCGCAAAATGTAGATGACGCAGCCAGTTTTTATTTAGAAGCCATTATTTTGCAGCCAAGTTTACATAAAGCCCGCAAGCAGCTGGTGGCTATTTATTACGCTCAAAACAATACCACTACCGCCATGCGTTTATTAGAAAGTGGGATTAGTATGTTCCCGCAAGAGTGGGAGTTTTATGTGATTCTGGCGCGGATTCAAGTTGAAGTGAAAGCCTTTGATAGTGCCAATAGCACTTTGGCGGCAATCCCCGATAATTCAAGCTGGGCCCGCGACAAATGGGTGGCACAAACCGAGTTAGCGCAAAGTAGCCAAAATTTTATATTAGCAGAGCAAGCATACCGAAATTTGTTGCAAGCCGAATCTACTCAGGCCCGCTGGTGGATGGGGCTAGGTTATGCTTTAGACTCTCAAACAAAATATATTCCAGCGGCTCAAGCGTATCGTTCAGCATTAAGCTATGAAGGATTATCGACGTCAGCCATGAACTTTATTGAAACCCGATTAGCTCAGCTAGGAGAAAACCGATGAAACCAAAGTTAAAGATGCGCTTAGGTGATCTTCTGGTGCAAGAGCTGATTATTACCGAAGCACAATTGCAACAAGCATTAACAGAGCAGCGTAATAGCGGTAAAAAACTCGGCCGCACACTAATTGATTTAAAGAGTATTAGTGAAGATCAATTATTGCAGTTTTTGTCGCAGCAGTTGAATTTACCTTACTTAGACATCAGCCGCAGGCCTATCGCCGCAGAAGTGGTTAACATTCTGCCTGAGGTACAAGCTCGTCGTTATCGTGCTCTAGTAGTTGAAAGCGGCGCTGATCATGTATTGATTGCAATGAGCGATCCTGCCGATTTACAAGCCATCGATAATTTAGAATTGTTGGTCGCACCTAAGCAATTAATGCTGGCGGTTGCCCCCGAGCAGCAGCTATTAGATGCATTCGATAACTTATATCGCCGCACAGGACAAATTGCTGAAATTGCCGGCAAGCTTGAAGAAGAGTATGCCGCCGACGACATGTTCGACCTTAGTAGTTTAACTGAGGGTGATGCCGATAACGAAACTACAGTGGTTAAGTTATTGCAGTCAATTTTTGAAGATGCAGTGCAAATGCGGGCATCGGATATCCATATTGAACCCGGCGAAAAAGTGTTGCGTATTCGTCAGCGTATTGATGGCCAATTGCATGAGAATACACTAAGCGAAGTGAATATTGCCTCGGCATTAGTGCTTCGCCTTAAGCTAATGGCGGGTCTAGATATTTCAGAAAAGCGTATGCCACAAGATGGTCGCTTTCATATCGAAATTAAAGGTCATAAAATCGATGTGCGTATGTCTACCATGCCCATTTATCATGGTGAATCTGTGGTAATGCGTTTGCTAGATCAAACCACGGGGCTGCGCACTCTAGACGAAACCGGCATGCCACCACACATTGTGGCACGTATTCGTAAACAAATTAAACGTCCTCACGGCATGTTATTAGTTACCGGACCAACGGGTAGCGGCAAAACCACGACCTTGTACGGTATTTTAAGTGAGTTAAACACGCCTGATAGAAAAATCATTACCGTTGAAGACCCGGTAGAGTATCAGTTACCACGTATTAACCAGGTGCAAGTAAACCACAAAATCGGCTTAAATTTTTCGAATGTACTGCGTACCACTTTGCGCCAAGATCCCGATATCATCATGGTGGGCGAAATGCGTGACCAAGAAACCGTTGAAATCGGTTTACGAGGCGCATTAACGGGTCACTTTGTGTTATCAACCTTGCACACCAATGATGCGGTAACCAGTGCTTTGCGACTACTAGATATGGGCGCGGCAAGTTACTTAGTTGCAAGTGCCTTGCGAGTTATTATTGCCCAGCGATTAGTGCGCAGAGTGTGCCATAACTGTGCGGTAGATTATCAACCTACGGCAGCAGAGCGCAGTTGGTTGTCGAGTGTGACTAAGCAAGATATTAACAGTGCGACCTTTAAAGTGGGTAGTGGTTGTCAAACGTGTAATGGCTCAGGGTATCGAGGTCGGATTGGTATTTTTGAGATTTTAGAACTCGATGAAAATATGATTGATGCTATGCGCACTGGTAATCCACAAGATTTTGCTCGAGCTGCTTTGCGTAGCCCGAACTTTATTCCGTTAGCCCATTCGGCAATGGAGTATTTATTTCAAGGGACGACCACATTAGAAGAGGTGGCGAAGTTAGTCGAAGATGTCACTGAATCAAACATGGCATTGTCAGCAGATTTAGTTAATCCGCCTGGCGTTGGGGCGTAATTATGCCTACTTATCAATATCGTGGTCGTGATGCACAAGGTAAAGCGGTGACAGCTTTGCTTGAGTCAGCGAGCGAAAGTGCCGCTGCCGATATGTTACTGTCTCGAGGTATTATCCCGTTAGAACTCACTGAAGTTAAGCCTAAGCAATCGTTTCCTGTGGCATTATTTCAGAGCAAGGTATCGTTAGAAGAATTACAAATATTTAGTCGTCAAATGTATTCGCTGACGCGTTCTGGCATTCCTATTTTACGCGCGATTGCAGGGTTGTCTGAAACCACTCACTCGCAGCGAATGAAAAATGCTCTAGGTGACATATCAGAGCAGTTAACATCAGGTCGGCCGTTATCGTCATCAATGAACCAGCACCCTGATGTATTTGATTCTTTATTTGTATCGATGATCCACGTGGGTGAAAACACCGGTAAATTGGAAGATGCGTTCATTCAACTGTCGCATTACATCGAACGCGAACAAGAAACTCGTCGACGTATTAAAGCGGCGATGCGTTATCCTCTTTTTGTGCTGATAGCGATTACGATTGCGATGGTTATTCTTAATATTATGGTTATCCCTAAATTTGCCGATATGTTTTCGCGCTTTGGCGCGGATTTACCCTGGGCCACTAAAATACTCATCGCCACCTCAAACCTGTTTGTGAATTATTGGCCATTGATGTTGGTGGTATTAATCGGGACCTTTATTGGTATACGTTATTGGCATCATACCGAAAAGGGCGAAAAACAGTGGGATTTGTGGAAGTTACACATTCCGATAGTGGGTTCAATTATTGAACGCTCTACTTTGTCGCGCTATTGCCGAAGTTTTTCAATGATGCTTAGCGCTGGTGTGCCAATGACACAAGCGCTAAGTTTGGTTGCCGATGCAGTTGATAACGCCTACATGCATGACAAAATTGTCGGGATGCGCCGTGGCATTGAATCTGGCGAGTCGATGTTAAGAGTGTCAAATTCCAGCCATCTGTTTACTCCATTAGTATTGCAAATGGTTGCGGTGGGTGAAGAAACTGGCCAAATAGATCAGCTATTAAACGATGCTGCAGATTTTTATGAGGGCGAAGTTGATTACGATTTAAAAAACCTTACCGCAAAATTAGAGCCTATTTTAATTGGTTTTGTTGCCGGTATTGTGCTGATCCTTGCGCTAGGTATCTATTTACCAATGTGGGATATGCTAAAAGTAGTGAAAGGTGGGTAAACTCAACATGTTCACACTTCATTGGATAACACTATGTTAAGTCAACAAAAGGCCGATGATGATTTACTCAGCGTGTATGGTAAAATAGTCGCCATCGTAGTGTTACTGATTGTATTGGTGATACTGGGCGCGCGTTATGTTAACACTGCACCCAATTTAACCAGCCAAGGTTTAGCTTTTGAACATAATCGGCTTTTGAATGTCTTAGCTATGGTACGAAGTCAGTGGTTAGCTTCGGGTCGGCCTAAAAAAATGTTATTATCCTGGTATGATGTGGCACCAAATGTGCTTAATGGTACGAAGGGCAATGCAGGCGTTGCATCGTCAAAAACTGGACAGCCTAGCGCTTTTGGGCAAGTAGATTCCACAGAAGTAGATTCTACAGAAGCGGATTTAATCGGCACAAACAATTGGATTCAAATATCACCTAAGGGTTGGCCTATTGTTGATACCGATGATGATAAGGGTTGTAAACAGCTTTGGCAGCAATTGCTGGCAACAAGCACCACTGAATTATCGTTAACCGTTGTGTATCAAAAAACAGAGCAGGTGTGTCGCTACGTCTCACCTAATCAATCGAGTTTAAGTTACCAGTTACAAACTGGGCGTGTGATATTTTTATCGGCGGAACAGTAAAAAAGCTATCGCTGACGTAAAAAGTTTAATAAGCTGCTAATATTATGTAAGTTATAGGCGTATTAGCATTTTTATCTATTATAAGAACATTTAAAAAAGTGAGGTAATATGAAATTAAGACAACAAGGTTTTTCATTAATCGAGTTGGTTATTGTGATTGTCATTTTAGGCTTATTAGCTGCGACAGCAATTCCACGCTTTTTAAATGTTACCGATGATGCAGAAGATGCCAGTGTTGATGGTGTCGCTGGTGGTTTAGCCACAGCAGTAAGCTTTGTGCGTGCACAGTGGGAAGTGGATGGCCGTCGTAATACCAGTGTGGTGTTAGATGGAACGACTGTGTCATTAGATACTCGTTTTGGTTTCCCAACCGGTACAACAAACACCAGCGCCAACTCAATGGGTAATGCGGCATGCCAACAGGTGTTTGATTCGGTATTGCAAAATGCACCACGAAACGTGTTGTTTAATGAAGACGCAAGTGACCAGCGTTACACTGTAAGGGTGATTAATGCTGCAGGCGGTTCATCAACCACTATTGATGGCGTTACAGTGAATAACCTAGATTTGTGCGTATACCATCAAGTGGCTTCATTAGTATTGAACCAGGCTAGTGGTGTGGCAACACCCGCACCTGATTTAACGACCGCAGGTGCTAAAGGCGTGACATATAACCCAGGTACAGGACAAGTTGTTTCTTTTACCAATAATTAATTTTAACCACCAAGTCGATTGATCCATCATATATGGATAAAGAGTCATTTGAATAGAGGTGTTTTATATGCAGAAGCAACAAGGTTTTACATTAATCGAATTAGTGGTTGTGATCATTATTCTCGGTATTTTAGCTGTTACCGCAGCGCCTAAGTTTATTAACTTACAAAGTGATGCACGCGTGTCGGCGTTAAGTGGAATGAAAGCTGCTATTCAAGGTGCTAATAGTTTAGTTTATTCTAAATCAATTATTGCCGGTAGTAATACCATAGCGAGTTCTAGTGTTACTGTCCCTGCAACGGTAAATGTTGTCTATGGTTACATTGCGTCATCAACGACTGTAGAGTTAGTTGAAACAAATTTAGAATCAGCTTTAGAGTCAGACTTTGAAGCTTTAGCTGATGATACTACCGTAGTTACTAGTGATTGGGGCGTACGTCGTGTGAGTAACTCTGTTTTCAGAATTATCCCCAAAGGTAAGATCGCTTCTACATCAGCGGCTAATGCTTGTTATTTGCAGTATACAAATGCAACAGCGACGGTAACGCCAGTTTATGTCTTAAATACAACTGGTTGTTAAATAAATGGCAACAAAAAAACCTGCTTTGCAGGTTTTTTTTTGCAAAAATAAATAATAAAATCACCCACCTTGAGTGATCGCGAGCATTAAATTTGCCATACTGCTAAAGTTGTAAGAAACTAAAAATATCGTCGCTTAAATTGTTAGTGCAGGTGAGCAATTCACATTTAAGTAATCGTTCTTATTGGTATTGGTGCAACATTTAAGCATAGGACAGAATGAACGCGATGAATCACAGCAAAGTACGAAGCCGCCTATTCACTAAACCTATATATCAAAATGTAACCTCGAAAGGATTTAGTTTGATCGAGTTGGTGACAGTGATTATTTTGGTTGGCATTCTTGCTGTTTCAATTTTACCTCGTTTAATCGGAGCAAGTTCCTACAGTGCCTACACCTTACGTAATGAGTTTATCAGTGAGCTCAGATACGTACAGCTAAAAGCGATTCAAAATACCGATCAATGTTACCAACTCGACGTGAGCGCCAGCGGTTATACCTTGCGTTACTTTAATGACAGAGCAGGGAATAGCTGTAGTAATCAATTTCGTGCAGAGCAGCCACAAACTTTCAGTGGTGGTGCCCATATCGCACTTGCCAGTACTGCGAGCCAGGCTTTTTCGATTACGTTTGATAGCCTTGGGCGTATAATTTCTCCTGTATGTGCTGGTCATTGTTTTAATGCGGTGGCAGATGAAACACTCGCTATCGCAGTTGAGTCTGAGGGCTATATTTATGCCCAATAAATTTAATGTCAACATCGTCAACTTCAGTAAGCAACATAACATCACCGCTCGTCGCCTTAATGCCGGTTTTACGTTAATTGAGTTAGTGATTGGCATGATGGTCATTGGTATCGGTATTGTCATGTTAACCAGCATGTTGTTCCCTCAAGCCGACAGAGCAGCCGCTACGCTGCAACGTGTGAAATCTGCTGAGCTCGCTCATTCGGTCATGAATGAGATCTGGGGTAAGCGTTATGATCAACAAACAAACGCTAATGGCGGCGTGCCAGCCTGTAATTCTCCAACCGGCACTATTTGCTCGACATCAATGGGCAATGACGGTGAAAGCCGTGATGCGTTTAATGATGTTGATGATTACCAAGGGTTGAGCGAGGTGAGCATGATGCTCGATTCAAGCCAAACTTATGCCCAAGCCTATCCTAATTATGAATTACAAGTGTCGGTGACTTATCTCGATTCAGTAACGAAGGCGCAAAAATTAATTAGCGTAGATGTCACCACGCCTAGCAATGAAGTGATTACTTACCAAGCGGTAAGGAGTAATTACTAATGGCGCGATATTCACAAGTAAAAGCTGCTGGATTTACTTTAATCGAAATGGTCACGGTTATTTTGATTTTAGGTATTGTGATTATTGGCGTCAGTGGCTTTGTGATATTTGGTACGCGTATTTTTGTTGAGTCGAGTGCGGTCGATCAAGTATTGAGTCAAAGTCGTTTTGGTATTGAAAGGATCACCCGAGATATTCGCCGTGCAGTGCCCAATAGTATTCGGGTAAATACAGCTGCCGATGGCAGTTATCAATGTTTGGAGTTACTGCCTATTTCTGCCAGTACCTCTTACCTTGACGCGCCTTTTGTTCCAGAAACCGCACGTAATAGCCTTACTGCGATTAACAGTATTAGGTCCATTGATGCTGGGCAGTCAGCATTAATTTACCCGTTAACCCATGCTGAGGTATACAACCCTCAAGGGACAACGGCAAAACGCTTTACCGTTCAAAGCGTCGCTATAGCGGGCGACCAATTAACCATCACGTTAACGCAATCAGTGCGCTTTACTGAAGCGTCGCCCTTAAAGCGCTTATACGTTGCTGATAGCCCGTTAAGCTATTGCTTTGTCTCCTCTGCAAGTGCGGTTGAATTGCGGCTTTATCAAAATTACGGTTATCAGGCCACTCAACCTTCGCCAACGATCATGGGGGCAGGCGTATTGATGGCGCAAAATATTACTAATAACTTAACCGTTAACCCCGCCATTATTTTAACCCCTGCAACTTTAGTCACCAATGCGATAGTGCATTTACAGCCACTGTTTGCGGTTAATGGTGAGACGTTTCAATATCAACATCAAGTGCAGGTGATGAATGTTCCCTAAGCATAAGTTAACTCATCATGCTCAACATGGTAGCGCATTAATTATTGGTGTTTTTGTGTTAACCGTGATGTTTCTGGTTGCGGCGAGTTTAATTCGTATCGTGGGCGATGCTGATGAGTCGGTGAATATGGAAGTGTGGGGAACGCGAGCATTGTTTAGCGCTAACAGTGGTGCTGATGCTGCATTAGCGCAGTTGTTCCCGCTCAGTGGCAGTGCGGCAACCTGTAGTAATGTGTCATCATCTTGGACGCCTCCGAGCAACGCCGTTGGATTTCATAATTGTAGCGTTAGTATTAGTTGTAATACCGCCAGTGTTGGCAGTGTTGTTCAATATCGAATTAATAGCTTAGCGGTATGCGAAACCGGTGATTGTGCGGGTAACTCAAGCAGCTCAACGTGTTTACGAGTGAGTCGCCAAGTAGAGGTAGAAGCGCGTGGAAATTAAACGACTACAAAAAGTGTGGCTGGGATTAAGCTCGATTATTTTTGCTTTTTGGATACATAGCGCCAATGCAAATGACAGTAATTTTCATATTCAATATGGTAAAGCAGATGTCAAGAATATTACATTTGACACGTCATTTCCTTCAGGTGTAACTCCTTTGGTTTTTTTAATGCCGACCACAGAAAACGCGACTAACGATGGTCCAGCATCGGTATTTATTGATAGTGTATCAGCACAAGGTTTCACATGGTCACAAAAAAAACCAGAATCACCTGATAACCGTTATGTAGCACCAATTGAAATGCCTGAAGTACATTGGATTGCTGTCACTCCAGGGACCTATGAACTGCCCAATGACATCAAGCTTATTGCTGGTTCAGTTAATTATAATCAGGCTTTATTTGGTTCTAACTCACCCTATGTCCCTGTTGATTTACCTGCAAGCCAAAATGTGTTGTTGAATCAGATTCAAACAAAAAATAATAATTGTTGGTTAACGAGTACCTCCGAGTTTACGAGTTCGGGGATCAAGCTTGCGTTAGATACTTCTGAGGTGAAAAGTAATAATCGATGTCAGCCTGGAGATTTAAATAATAGCCAAATTCAAAATGAAACCATTGGTTATTTATCGTTGAACACCCCTAACGATACAATGACTGCCAACGGTCGCATGACGTTAAATGGTGTCGACACCTATTATCACTTTGGTACTTCCAATACGCTTGATGGTTCTTCAGTGGGAAATATCACTGAACAATGTAAAAAAACAACTGAGTTAGTCGGTTTTACTGATGCTCCAATTTTGGTGGCGGGTAAAAATAGTCGCTTAGGTGGTAATGGGGGATGGCTGCGTCGTTGTCGTTTAACTAACGAGACAGTGAGTATGGTTGTTGATGAAGATACCTATAGTGACAGTGAACGTAATCATCTCAGTGAAAACTACAGCTTTGTTGCGTTGGAACCTAGAGAATGTTTTACAGATAATTTTGATCGTACTGACGTTGGTGATGATTGGGCGCTTAAGGTATTAGGGTCTTCATTGCCCCCTTCAATCGTGAGTAATAGACTGCGTTTTACCTCCGCTAGAGGCAATCAAGCGACATCGAGCACTTATCAGCGTATATTTCCTGCTGCGAATAATTTAGTTGAAATTGAGTTTGATTATTTTGCTTGGTCGAGCCAGTCGGGTACAGGAGCCGATGGTATCGCAATTATTTTGTCTGATGCCAGTATTACGCCACAACCTGGTAGTTTTGGTGGATCATTAGGCTATGCCCAGCGAAATAATGGTACCCCTGGATTTGCTGGTGGCTGGTTAGGCATAGCTTTAGATGAATACGGTAATTTTTCTAGTCCCAACGAAGGTAAAAACGGAGGTCCCGGGCGTAGGTCGCAAGCAGTGGCTATTCGAGGCTCTACAGGAACTAGTTACCGATATTTAACTGGAACAAATGCCAGTATTAATCCTAAAATTGATGTACGCAGTACATCCAGTGCTCAACCAAATCATAAATATAAAATCATTATTGACTCAACAGTGTCAGGAACAGCAATTGTTTCAGTGCTGCGTGATACCACGAATAATGGCATCACTGAGAATTATGAAACTTTAGTTGCTCCTTTTGATGCATTAAGTTTTTCAGGGCAAGCTCCTGTCCCTGAAGACTTTTATTTGTCTATAACAGGTTCAACTGGTGGCTCAAACAATAATCATGAGATGGATAATTTTAAGGTTTGCGCTCTTAAATCCAGAGAGGTTGGTCAGCAAATTCATCATTTTGAGTTTGATTACACTAGCTCTCCACTGACTTGTAAGGCCGAAACGATGACCGTTAAGGCCTGTAAAAATGCTGCATGTGATTTGTTTACCGACCCCGTACAAGCTGAGTTATCTCTTGATCCAAGCACGAATGGAGCGTGGTACGTCAATGCGGCTAAAACTAATTTAGTTCAGTTTAACAGTGGTATTGCGACAGTTGCATTGCGTAATAATGTTATTACACCTATCACGATAGGAGTAAAATCTTCTGTCCCTTCTACTATTGCAGGCAGTAATACTTTGTGCCGCAGTGGTTCAGGTGCGTTAAATACTGCAAGCTGTAAATTTAGTTTTGCCGACAGTGGCTTTATTTTTGATGTGCCAGATAAGTTAGCCAATAAACCTACGGGTAATATTGCCATTAGTGCGGTGAAAAAATCTGATGAAACTTTGCAATGTATTCCGACCTTTGCCAACACCACAAAAAATGTCAGCTTTTGGAGTACGTACATTGAGCCGGTTACGCCAATCAGTGGGCAGTCGGTTACAGTGAATAATACCACTGTCGGCAAGCAAAGCTCGGCCGCTACCTCGATTGCGTTGGCTTTTGATGTAACGGGTAAAGCCAATATTGATGTTAACTACCCCGATGCGGGCAAAATGCAGCTTGATGCAAAATACACTGGCAGTGGCGATGAAGCCGGATTGGTGATGCTGGGCTCTGATCAATTTGTGAGCTTCCCTGTGGGATTGTGTGTCACACCCAAAGACAGTACCGCGGAGTGTTCGGCAGGAAACAGCAGTTGTAATCGCTATAAAAAAGCCGGTGAATCGTTTGATTTAGTCATTCAAGGTAAGGCATGGCAAGTCGATGGCGATGCTAATTATTGCGACAATCTCAATACGCCTAATTATGTCCACAGTAATATCGTCTTAAGCCATCAATTAGTGTCACCTTCGGGCGGTGTATTAGGTGCGGTTGGCTCATCACAGTATAACCATGTAGCAGAAGCAACAAACACGAATACCGTTGCTCAATCCGTCAGTGAAGTCGGTGTATTTAAATTCAGCGCTAATCCACCCAGTTCTTTTTTAGGTTCGAGCTTTTACGATATTCCGCTGGCAGCATCACCTAATATTGGTCGGTTTGTACCAGACAGGTTTACCGTTACCAGCTCAAGTGTCATACCAAGTTGTGGCAGCTTTACCTATATGGACCAGCCTTTTGGCTTAACCCTTACCTTAAGTGCATACAATACTGGCTCTTATATCACCCAGAATTATCAGGGGGCTTTTGCCAAAGCCAGTGCCAGTTTAGTTGGAGAGAACCTTAATGATGGCGTTGATTTTAGCAGCCGCTTAAGTACTTTACCAATCAATGCCAGTTCGTGGAGTTTAGGTGCTGCGAGTGTTGGTATAACGTATCAAGCAAATCTTAGCCGTATCCTTGCGCCAGGTGTCGATGGTCCTTTTAGCCAATTAGCTATTGGCGTTCAGGTTGCTGATAACGATGGCAATGTGTCATTTGTCGCATCACCCGATATGCGAGCAGACACAAATTCAGTCTGCAGTGACAGCAGCAATTGCAACGCTAAATTATTGTCGACTCAGGATTTTCGCCATGGCCGTGTGGTAATGGACAATACTTTTGGCCCAGAAACTGAAATTTTGCGCATGCCAACCTATGCCCAATATTGGAATGGAGCAGGCTGGATAACTAATACCAGCGACAGTTGTAGCCAGGTCATTGACCCGCTTGATGGCGCTGAAATTTATGCACCTTTATTAACAACTGGGCAAAGCGTGAGCCGCAGTGATGCGGGCAGTTTAGTGAGCAATGGCCAATTAACCTTATTATGGAAAAACACGGGTTCTGTTCCATATCGTGGTCAAGTGACTGCACCACTACAAGTCGACAATTGGCTCAAATGGTATTGGAATTGGGATGAGGCAAGCCCGACTGTACTTTATGACCCAAGAGCAAGTGCCTTCTTTGGTCGCTATCGAGGTCATGATAGGATCATTTATTGGCGTGAGGTCGGTCAATAATCGGAATAAAAAAGCATCGCTTTTACGCTTTTTAGGATTAAAATTGCTCGATTGACGTTTTTTTACATACTTTTGTAAAAAAAAACGCCAGATTAGCAATTGTTAACCTGTTCGGTCTTGTAGAATAGGGGTGTCATTGATAAAGTTACCTGATTTTTCTTTCTTCTGACTTCACAGAATACAGGCCTGATACATGTTCAAAAAGCTGCGCGGCATTTTTTCTAACGACCTATCGATCGATTTAGGTACGGCAAACACTCTTATTTATGTTCGCGATGAAGGTATCGTGCTAAACGAACCTTCAGTAGTTGCCATTCGTGGCGAACGCAATAGCAATGGACCAAAGTCAGTTGCTGCTGTTGGCAGAGACGCAAAACAAATGCTAGGCCGAACGCCTGGTAATATTCAAGCAATTCGTCCAATGAAAGACGGTGTCATCGCCGACTTCTATGTGACTGAAAAAATGCTTCAACACTTTATTAAACAAGTCCACAACAACAGTTTCTTTCGCCCAAGTCCACGTGTACTTGTGTGTGTTCCTGTTGGAGCAACTCAAGTTGAGCGACGTGCAATTCGCGAATCAGCAATGGGTGCAGGCGCACGTGAAGTCTACCTAATTGAAGAGCCAATGGCTGCTGCAATTGGTGCTGGTCTTCCGGTATCAGAAGCAACAGGCTCAATGGTTGTTGATATTGGTGGTGGTACTACCGAAGTGGCGATTATTTCGTTAAACGGTGTCGTGTATTCATCATCTGTGCGTATTGGTGGCGACAAATTTGATGATGCGATTATCAACTACGTTCGTCGTAACTACGGCAGCTTAATTGGCGAAGCAACAGCTGAGCGTATTAAGCATACTATTGGTACAGCCTATCCTGGCGATGAAGTGCTCGAAATCGAAGTGCGTGGTCGTAACCTTGCTGAAGGTGTGCCAAGAAGCTTTACGCTAAACAGCAACGAGATTTTAGAAGCGCTGCAAGAGCCTTTATCAGGTATTGTCAGCGCAGTGATGGTGGCTTTAGAGCAATCTCCTCCAGAATTAGCATCAGATATTTCAGAGCGTGGCATGGTGTTAACCGGCGGTGGTGCATTATTGCGTGACTTAGACCGTTTGCTGATGCAAGAAACCGGTATCCCTGTAATGGTTGCCGACGACCCACTGACGTGTGTGGCTCGTGGTGGCGGTAAAGCGCTTGAAATGATTGACATGCACGGTGGTGATTTGTTCTCAGAAGAGAATTAATGATTAACTGCACAGTGGCTTTGTTAACAGCAATATGTGCTAGCAAAGCCGCGCACAATTTATGAAACCAATTTTCGTTCGTGGCGTTTCAAATCAATTTAGACTGACACTGGCAATTATTTTGTCGGTGGCTTTGCTTGTTGCTAATCATCGCCTTGATCCTATCCGCCAATCACTCTCTTCTCTGTTAAGCCCATTACAATATTTAGCCAATGTACCCGGTGTGATGCTTGATTGGTCTGCTGAAGCATTTGCGACGCGTAATATGCTTGAATTGCAAAATAAAGAACTGTTGCGTCAACAATTGGTGATGTCTGAACGCTTGCAGCGTTTTGAACATGTTCGCCAAGAGAATGAACGACTGCGCGCATTACTCGGTTCTCCTGTTCACATGGACTCACGTAAAGTGGTTGCCGAAGTCATGGAAGTGGCCAGCGATCCGTTTCGTCAGTTTGTGGTGCTCAATCATGGTTCGCAAACTGGCGTTTATGTCGGTCAGCCGGTGGTTGATGCTCAAGGGGTTGTGGGACAGGTTATTGAGGTCAGTGAATTTACCAGTCGCGTGTTAATGGTGTCTGATACGACTCATGGCATTCCGGTTCGTGTTACCCGTAACGACGTGCGAGCGATTGCCAACGGTACGGGCGATATTGACCAAATAGAACTGCGCCATGTGGCGAAAAGTACCGATATTATTGCCGGTGATTTATTAGTGACATCTGGCTTAGGAAATCGATTTCCAGAAGGCTACCCTGTGGCGAGGGTGATTAGTGTCTCTCGTGACGATGGCCAAAGCTATGCGGTGATCAATGCCCAACCGTTAGCTGCGCTAGACCGTATTCGTTATGTGTTGTTGATTTGGCCTGATGAAACCAAGCCTTTTACTTTACCTGCTGATTTGGTCGGCGTTGTTGCCACCGATCCTGCAAGTGCACCGCAAAATAGTGTGCCAGCTAATAGTGAACAACCTCTTGGACAAGCCACAACACCAACACAAACGTCACCTACGACAACCATTGGAACGGATCCTGCGGCGAATAATACAGCGCCTAATTCATCCCTTAATCCTACTTCTAATTCAGTGGTTACACCGAATACAAACCAACCCGCTTCATCGTCAACCCCAATTCCTAACACCAGTGAGGTGAACCAATGAGTGCGCATATCGCCAGTGGCCGCTTAGTGGTATGGCTAACGCTCTTTACTGGGATGATGTTTCAAATTATGCCCTTGCCGAGCATGGTAGAAAATTGGCGACCAGATTGGTTGTTGATGGTCATGGTGTATTGGGCGATGGCACTACCGCATAGATACAGTATTCTTACTGCGTGGATACTCGGGGTGATGCTCGATGTATTGCTGGGCGCGACGTTAGGTATTCGCTCCTTAGCGCTATCGCTAGTGATTTATATTGTGGTGCTTATATGTCAACGTCTGCGAAATTACCCTCGTTGGCAACAGTCGCTGGTTATCGCCAGTTTGATATGTATTTATCATGCCCTGATTTTTTGGGTGCAGTTTGTGGTGGTTGGTGCTACACCGTTTGATTTCAATATGTTTTTACCTGCCGTGTCGAGTTTATTTATTTGGTGGTGGGTATTTTGGGTTTTACGCAATATACGCCGTCGATATAAAGTACGTTAATTAGGCCTCCTGATTAAATGGCATCAATAGAGTGAATAAACATGACTTGGGTACTGGCTTCAACTTCACCAAGAAGAAAAGAATTACTGGCGCAAGCGGGATTTAGTTTTGCAGAGTTTAGTTTTGAACTTGTCGCGCCTGATATAGATGAAACACCCAACGCCAATGAATTAGCGGCAGATTATGTTTGTCGGTTAGCCATAGAAAAAGCCCAGGCTGGGCTGGCATTAAGTGCACAGTTTAGCCAGCCAATAGTGCTGGGTTCAGATACCATTGTGGTGCTTAACGGCGTCATTTTAGGTAAGCCTGTCGATGCTGACGACGCTAAGCGCATGTTAACCTTGTTATCTGGCAACACCCATGAAGTGATGACCGCAGTGGCGTTAACCGATGGCAAGCACACCGTAAATCGTCTTTGCCGCACTCAAGTTAGCTTTTGCGAATTATCTGCCACCGATATCGATGCTTATGTTGCTTCTGGTGAGCCCATGGATAAAGCGGGTGCATATGGTATTCAAGCTTTGGGTGGCTGTTTTGTTAAGTCGATTACGGGCAGTTATTCTGCAGTAGTTGGTTTACCGTTAGTTGAAACTCGAGAATTATTAGCCTGCATGATGCAGCAAACTTAACCTTTTGCTTTAATCGGTCTTCATACGGTGGCGCAACTGCTGTCAATATTACGATTGGAGCATGACCTGAATACAGGTGGCCTATGAACATAAAAGCACAACGTAAAAAAGGCACAGAACTTCTCATCAATGTTACGCCAACCGAAGCGCGTGTTGCATTAGTCGAGCATGGTGTGTTGCAAGAAGTCCACATCGAGCGCCGCATGAAGCGCGGTTTGGTCGGCAATATTTACAAAGGCAAAATTAGTCGTGTGCTCCCTGGCATGCAAGCTGCGTTTGTGGATATTGGTTTAGACAAAGCTGCTTTCTTACATGCCTCTGATATTGTTCCCCATACCGAATGTGTTGCCGATGTCGAAAAAGGCAACTTTGTGGTGCGCGACATTGCTGAGCTGGTTCGCCAGGGCCAAGATATTATGGTGCAAGTGGTTAAAGATCCGCTGGGTACCAAAGGCGCTCGCCTCACTACGGACATTACTTTACCGTCGCGCTATTTAGTGTTTATGCCTGGTTCTAGCCATGTGGGTGTGTCGCAACGCATTGAGCTTGAAGAAGAGCGTCAACGCCTTAAAAATATCACCTTACCGTACGTCGACGATGACGGCGGGTTTATTATCCGCACCGCCGCAGAAAATATTGGTGAAGACGAGCTGGCGCAAGATGCAGCATTTTTACGCCGAGTGTGGGCCAAAGTGAGTGAGCGTCGTAAACGAAAAGGTGCCACGCTACTTTATCAAGATTTAGCATTACCTGTTCGCATTATTCGTGATTTTGTCGGCACTGAGCTTGACCATATTCAAGTCGATTCACGCCGCACTTATGCTGAATTACAGCTGTTTGCCCAAGAGTTTATGCCAGAAATAGCCGACAAGATTGAGCACTATGCTGGGCCTGCACCTATTTTTGAATTATACGATGTTGAAAATGAAGTGCAGCGGGCACTTGGCCGTAAAGTGGAGCTTAAATCGGGTGGTTATTTAATTATCGACCAAACCGAAGCCATGACCACCGTCGACATCAACACTGGCGCATTTGTTGGTCATCGTAATTTAGAAGAAACCATTTTTAATACCAATTTAGAAGCCACTCAAGCCATTGCCAGACAACTGCGATTACGTAACTTGGGCGGTATTATTATTATCGACTTTATCGATATGTTGAATAAAGAACACCAGGCAAGGGTGCTTGAAAGCTTAAACGCTGCACTTGCCCTTGATCGCGTTAAAACCAGTGTGAGTGGTTTTTCTGGTTTGGGCTTAGTTGAAATGACCCGTAAACGAACTCGAGAAAGCCTTGAGCATGTGGTGTGTGGTGAGTGTCCATCGTGTCAGGGAACGGGCACCATGAAAACCATCGAAACGGTGTCTTACGAAATTTTCCGCGAAATTATCCGCTTAAACCGAGCCTATAAAGCCGATGAGTTTTTATTGTATTGCTCGCCTGCGGTTTACATGAGTTTTAGCGGTGAAGAGTCGCACTTATTGGCAGAGCTTGAAGTTTACATAGGTAAACGCATCCGTCTGCAAAACGAACCTCTATATATTCAAAGCAAATATGATGTGGTGATGATGTAGTGTCAACAACTCGGGCAGCAACTATCAACAGGATCTGTTGGCAAATATTGGCGATTACGCTAGTGCTTTTTGCACTGGCTGTTAGCCTTATTCGCGGGTTGTTACCACATATTCCTGAAGTGCGAACCGAGCTGGTTAATTATTTATACACTGAATATCATTTACAGGTACAAATGGATGAATTGAATGCCGAATGGCAAGCTTTTGGTCCAGCACTGAGCATTAAAAATTTAAACCTGCCTCCACAAGCGTCGCTGCCTATGACGGTTATTAGCCAAAACGTGCACATTAAACTCGATTTTTGGCAGTCTCTTTTTACCCTGAGTCCACAAGTTGAAACCGTAGTGTTTGACGGTGTGAGTGTGGCGTTAAATTTGGACCAATTGTCAGCTAATGACGACAGCGACGACAGCGACAACAGCGACAACAGCCAACCGCAAACGAATGTAGACTGGCTTTATCACTTGTTATTAGAACAGTTAGCCCACTTTTCGATTACAGATGCATCATTACAATTAATCAGTAGTGAGCATGATTACCGCCCTATTTTTATTGATAATCTTGAATGGCAAAACAGCCAAAATCGCCATCGCGCCCAAGGATTAATTCATGTTGATCAACTAGAATCAAACAATGAACAGCTGACCTTACGAATTGATCTTAGTGGTGATGGTTATCAGCCAGAGTCTGTTAGCGGGCAGTTATATGTGTCTGCAGAATCGCTTGATTTGGGAGAGTGGGCATCTCGTCAGCATAATGCTCAACAAGCAACTGACAAGATTGAGTTTCAAGGCGTGATCAATTTAGATGCCTGGATGACGTTTGCTAACCGTAAACTTCGTGATGGTGTATTGATCTTTAAACCGAGTTGGTTGCAGTGGCAAGATAGTGATAGCCTGCAAAAATTTGCCATTGATTCTGGGGTATTACAATGGACACCTGAGCAAGGTGGCTGGAAAATACGCAGTGACGATTTAGCATTATCGACTAACGAGCAAGCATGGCCACAATTGACACTGGCCCTTGGCGCTCAAAAAGGGCAACTTTTTGGTTATATTAATCAAATTATCCCACCTTTATTAACGCCTTTACTGCCTTTAATCCCAGATTTGGGGTTAGAACAAGTTAACCGTTGGCAACAGCTTAATCCTCAAGGCGTTGTCGGGCCAATTCGGTTATACAAACAAGCACAACAACCCCTTATCGCCACCGCCGATATTGAACAATTACAATGGCAGTCATTTAATGCCATTCCCGGATTAAACCCCATTGATTTACAGCTTACATGGGCTAATAATCAACTTGATTTTGCTCTGCCACAACAAGCTTACCAATTTGATTTTGGCGACAGTTTTAGTCATCCATTGGCATTGCAAGGTGAGGCGATGAAGGGCCGAGTCGATTTGACGGCACAACGCCTTACAATTCCCAATATCAACTTACGCAATGCCGATATTGCATTGCAAGCAGGGGTAAACCTTGACTTAAGCGAGACGAAACATTTAGCGTTAGCCGCCAACATAAGTATTTTTGATGTAGCCCATGCAGGGCGATATTTTCCGTTAATGGCCATGAGCCCAAGTTTAGTTGATTACCTTAACGGTGGCTTACAAGCAGGTAACATTGAAGACGCGCAAGTGGTGTGGCACGGTGAGTTAAGCGGTTATCCGTATCAAGACAGTAGTGGTGTATTTCAAGCTAGTTTTGAGTTAGCGCAAGGCAACTTTAAATTCCAACCGGATTGGCCCGCCGTAAGCGACTTAACCTTGTCGGCATTGTTTGAAAATGCCTTAATGGACCTGCATATTGAACAAGGGATGTTAGGCAAAGTGGTTGTCGATGGTGCCAGAGTGTCTATCCCGCAGCTTGGTAAAGCATCGTTATTAAAAGTCGAAGCCGAGATCAGTGCAGATGGTCAGGCCGCGACTCAAGTCATTAATCAATCACCACTCAAAGATTCAGTCGGCACGACATTAGATGTGGTACAGATAAAACAGCCTATTGGCATTAATTTAGATTTAGCGATTCCACTTTATCAAGGTGGTCAGCAGCAACTAAAAGGTCAGGTTAATTTAACCAATAATCCTATCTTTATTGCTAGTCCTGGCTTAGATTTACAACAAGTCACAGGACAAGTCAGTTTTGTAAATCAATTCATTGAAGCCAAAGATATCAAGGCAAAATTGTTTAAACAGCCGCTGACGTTTAGTGTGAACACGGGTAAGCAAAACGACAACTTTGCCTTAAACGTCAATATGGGTGGCCGCTGGGATCTGGATACTTTATCAAACCAGCTAAATAATCCCATGACAGGTTTATACCATGGCGAGCTTGATTGGGACGGCGCACTGACGATGGTTTTTGACCCAAGCGGTTACAGTTTACAAGTGTCGGCAAATTCAGACTTAGTCGGTGTTACACTCGATTTACCCACTCCATATGCAAAATCAGCAGACGAACCGAAAAAACTGCGTGCTGATCTAATCGGCGACAATAAACAGTCATCACTGAGCATTAAACTCGGCAACGATGTTGAGTTTTGGGGCGGGTTTAACGCCGAATATGGCGATAACCTGGCATTTTACGATGTGATGGTAGGCCGTCATTTTAAATTAGGGGACAAGCTGAGAAAACAATATGGTCACTTACATCTTGACTTACCAAAAGTTGAGTTAGCGCAATGGTTACCACTGATTAAACGGTTTAGTGCCGCCGCTGAGCCAGAAGTTATCGCATCATCAGTTCGAGACCGGATTTTAACTGATACCGAATTATCATCTTTAAATAACCCCACCTTAGCAGCGGTTAACAATGTTCCCGCTCCAGCGGCATTTCCACCACTCGTGGGGATCCATGCCAATGTTGCTCAGCTAAATGTATTAGGCCAATCGTTTGATCAATTACAATTTGACGCCCAACCAACGGAATATGTATGGCGTTTTGATGCGATTTCTGAACAATTTGACGGTCGAATCGATTTTTACTCAAACTGGCGTGAGCAAGGTATAAAAGTGGTGGCAAATAAACTGCATCTATCGCCAACGACACAAAAGCTACCATCGACTACACAAGCCGCCATATCAAGTGAAACTGTTGATGCGACTAATGAAGCTAGCATGATTGAGCAAATGCCAACGCTTGCCGTTGATGTTGATGATTTTAGCGTTTATGACCTGTCGTTAGGGCATTTGGTACTACAAGGTTTGCCCACAGAGCAAGGTTATCAATTCCAAACACTGTCATTAACTAAGCCTACGCTATCTCTGCAAGCCAATGGTTTATGGTCATTAAATGAGGGTGTCGACAATACTGAGTTTGATGTCAAACTGCTGGCAGAAAACTTTGACGAATTATCGACCACACTGGGCATTAACCCTGGCCTCAAAGAGGCGCCGTTAGATCTCAGTGGCAAAATATCATGGCAAGCAGCGCCTTATCACTTTTCGCTCGACACCTTAAACGGCCAAATTAAGTTTGACCTAGGTAAAGGATATTTATCGGAAATCAGTGATAAAGGCGCACGGGTGTTTTCATTGTTTAGCTTAGATTCATTATTGCGTAAATTGTCGTTAGATTTTTCAGACGTATTTGGCCAAGGGCTATATTTTAATACTTTTGCGGGTAATGTAACCATTGATAACGGGGTAGTAAAAACCACCGATACTGAAATGGATGCCATAGCCGGTAATATGAAGGTGAGAGGGTATACCGACTTAACGACCCAAAGCCTTAATTACGATATTCGCTTTGTGCCGCAATTAGCCTCAAGCGTACCCACCGTAGTATTACTGAGCACCAGTGCATGGACTTTAGGGTTAGGGGCATTTGCATTAACCAAAGTGTTAGAGCCCGTAATTGAAGTGATTTCAGAAATTCGCTTTCGGGTCACGGGCACCATGGACAACCCTGAATTAGAAGAGCTAGAGCGCAAGAGTAAAGAGATCGAAATTCCAAAGGCTATATTGCCGCAACCAGATGAAACCAGTGTTGATGCGATTGAAAGCATCAGCCCAAAAGCGAAAGATACTGATAGCGACAACGTGGTACCAGAAATTCAATCCGCAACTGAAGAGCCTGTTACACAAGCAAACTCTAACTCAAATAGAAACTCATACTCACATACAGATGCTAGCAATGTCGTTACGCTACAAGGAGCGCACTATGCAAATCAGCTTATTACAATGCCAGAGCAGTCGCGACGTTCAAGCCAACCTCGCGTTTATCGACTCGCAGCTTAAGCTATTACCGCGTGAACAAGACGAGCCACAATTGGTGGTATTGCCAGAATGCTGTTTGTTGTTTGGCGGCCATGAAAGCCAGCAATTACAATATGCCGGCAGCGAACATCAAAGCGAGTTAAAAACCGCATTAGCCAATATGGCCAAACAATATCAAGTGTATTTAATTGCTGGCACTATTCCGATGCGCGCCGATGATGGCAGAGTGTTCAGTCGTTGTTATTTTTTTGATGATCATGGCGTCACCCTAGGTCATTACGATAAACTGCATTTATTCGATGTTGATGTTGCCGACGGCACGAAAACCTACCGCGAAAGTGACACCTTTCATCCAGGCGATCACCTGTGTGTTGTCGACACACCTTTTGGTAAAGTAGGATTAGCGATATGTTACGACATTCGCTTTGGTGATTTGTTTAGAGCGCTGCGTTTAGCGGGTGCTGATTACATCGCACTGCCTTCGGCCTTTACTAAAGTGACCGGAGAAGCGCACTGGCAAGTATTATTACAGGCTCGGGCCATCGAAACTCAATGCTATTTATTGGGTGCCGGCCAATGGGGCCAGCATAATCAAGGTAGCCGAGAAACCTGGGGCCACAGTATGATTGTTGACCCATGGGGCAGAGTCATTGCCGAACGTGCTACAGAGTGTGGTTGGGCCCAAGCCAGGGTTGAGCTCAGTGAGCTACAACGTATACGCCAACAAATGCCGGTGATCGGCCATAATCGTTTCATTGCGCCACAATTAACCCCTGTTTAAGTGGGCGCTTAAGAACCTCATTCGCACTACGCGTTAGCTATTAATAAAAGAGAATTTGAATGCCATTTTTAACCCAAGTAGAGCAAAGCTTATTGCAAGATGGATTAACCTTAGATGGACTGCAGGGTTACTTAAATACGATTCATCAACACAATGTTGATTTTTCAGATCTGTATTTTCAAGCTTGTCGTCATGAGTCTTGGGTATTAGAGGATGGCATTATAAAAGAAGGCAGTTTCCACATTGAGCGTGGTGTGGGGGTGCGTGCTATTACCGGTGAAAAAACGGGTTTTGCTTATGCCGATGAAATTACCCCAGCAGCATTAGATGCCGCGGCTAAAGCCGCGCGTGGTATAGCTAGCGCAGGTGAACAGCACAAAGTAAAAGCATTTACTCGCCAAACGGCTCATAAACTGTATGACAGCGCCGACCCGATAGCTGCGATGGACGAAGTGAAGAAAATCGATTTGCTCAAGCAAGCCGATGCTTATATTCGCAGCCTCGACAGCCGTATTATTCAAGTTGTGGTCAGTTTATCTGGTGTGCATGAAGAGATATTAATTGCCGCTAGCGACGGGACATTAGCCGCCGACATTCGTCCATTAGTGCGTTTTAATTGCAGCGTTATTTTAGAAGATAACGGCAAGCGTGAGCGTGGCAGCGCTGGTGGCGGTGGTCGTCATGACTACAGTGTATTTTTAGCCACTGACGAGGCTGGTTTACCCCTTAGCTTTGAATTTGCTCGTGAAGCGGTGCGCCAAGCTCAGGTTAATGTTCATGCTATTGATGCACCAGCTGGCGAAATGCCAGTCGTGCTCGGTAATGGCTGGCCTGGCGTGTTATTGCATGAAGCGGTAGGCCATGGTTTAGAAGGTGATTTTAACCGTAAAGGCAGCAGTGCATTTAGCGGCAAAATGGGCCAGCAAGTGGCATCAACATTAGTGACAGTCGTCGACGATGGCACGATGGAGAATCGCCGTGGTTCGTTAAGTATTGATGACGAAGGTGTGCCAAGCCAAAAGACCACCTTAATCGAAAACGGTATTTTAAAAGGTTACATGCAAGACAAGCTCAATGCGCGTCTAATGGGCCAAGCGCCAACAGGCAACGGACGCCGCGAATCTTACGCGCATTTACCCATGCCACGAATGACTAACACTTACATGAATGCGGGTGAGTCTAACCCTGCCGACATCATCAAGTCGGTTAAAAAAGGTATTTACGCACCCAACTTTGGTGGCGGACAAGTGGATATTACCTCGGGTAAGTTTGTATTCTCGGCCTCTGAAGCGTATCTAATTGAGAACGGTGAAGTGACGCAAGCCATTAAAGGTGCAACCTTAATTGGTAACGGCCCAGAAGCCATGGGGTTAATCTCAATGGTGGGTAATGATTTAGCGTTAGATAAAGGCGTGGGCGTGTGTGGTAAAGATGGCCAAAGTGTTCCGGTAGGTGTGGGCCAACCGACATTAAAAATTGATCGTTTAACCGTAGGCGGTACAGCGTAACGAACGTTAGTGAATGAGCTTAATGCTGAGTGCTACAGTCGATTAAGCTCGTTTATGTATTGAAACGATTTGTTCTCTAAGGGTTAACTGTATTGCTTACCTGTGCAGTGGATCTCAATGATTGACTGATAAGCAATGTAGAGACAGGGTATAATTCATTAAGAAAATAGAGCATAAGCTCTAGAGGTGGTTATGATTTTAATGAATGTGATTAGGCAATGCATACTGCGCCCTGCACGTATGGCGGGTTGTATTGCGCTATGTTTTAGTGCGTTAGCCTTTACCGGGTTGGCGAATGCTGAAACCGTGAGCTTTGTACAAGCGTGGCAGCAGCTATTGCAAGTGAGCGATCAACTGCAGGCTAAAAATCAACATGTTAACAGAGCCAAAGCGGAAGAAAGTGCCGGTGATGCATTAAACTACCCGTCACTCAATATTGCTGGCAGCTATACGCGCTTAGAAAAACCTATCGAATTAGATTTACAAGATTTAAACCCACTTGCCTCGCTTGATGTCAGCTCATTACCTAGCGCGATTACCGACGTGTTAGCCACTATTCCCAGCTCAATGTATGTCACGCCATTTACTGAACAAGATGTGTTTCGTGCCAGCTTGCAAGCCATGTGGCCGATTTATACTGGCGGTAAAATTACCGCGGCACAAGGGATTCATGCGGCGCAAGTCTCTGAGACAGAACAAGAGTTTGCATTAGCCAGCCGAGAGTTATTTTTACAATTAGTTGACCGTTATTATGCTGTGTCGGTAACGCAAACGTTGGCCGATACGCAAAAACAGCTGGTGGACTCGTTAAGTTTACATGTGTCACATGCCGAAAAGCTTGAGCAACAAGGGCAGATAGCCAAAGTCGAGCGCCTTAATGCGCAAGTCGCACTCGAAAATGCCAAAGTTGATTGGGGTAAGGCGAAGCGCCAATATGAAATGGCCGAAATCGCATTAGCGAGAATGCTACACGTGCCAGCGGTTAATCCAACGACCGCGTTATTTATGCTTGATCAGCAACCGTCCTTATCGCGCTTAAGCCAGCTAACCTTAACCCAACATCCTGCGTTAAAACTGCTTGAGGCTAAAGAAGCGCAAGCCAATGGATTGGTCGATTTAGAAAAAGGCGGCTATTTTCCAACGGTGTATTTATACGGGAATTACACCTTATATGAAGATGACAGCTTATTTTCTCAAGTGGAACCAGACTGGATGGTCGGCGTCGGTGTGAGTATTCCGCTTATTAGCCGTGACGGTCGCAGTGGTAAAGTGCTTGCAGCGAAAAGTGCATTACTGCAAGCGCGATATACCAAGGCGCAAACTCGACAAGATTTAAGCTTATTGATAGACCAAAGCTATCGGCAAATGCTGCAAGCCAAAGAAGAGGTTGATGCACTCGACACCTCACTCGCACTTGCCACTGAAAACCTACGCTTACGCGAATTAGCCTTTAATCAAGGGTTATCCACCTCAATTGACCGTGTCGATGCTGAGCTGAGCTTAACGGCAGTAAAAACCAAGCAGTTAGGGGCAAAGTATCGCTATATGCAAGCCTATGCCAAAGTCATGGCCGTGAGTGGTCAGGTCGACGAATATATTAATAGAATTGAAATTCAGGGAGCTTCACATGCGAACTAATAGAGTGATCGCGGTATTCGCATTGCTGCTGTTATTGTTTTTACTGGGCTATGGCGTCATGTTGGCGTTTACGCCTAAGCCAACAGTGCTACAGGGGCAAATTGAAGCGCGAGAATATAATATCTCCTCTAAGGTACCAGGGCGTGTTGAACAAGTCCTAGTGCGTAAAGGTGACATGGTTGCTCAAGGTGATATTTTATTTGCCATTAGTAGCCCAGAGTTAGATGCCAAATTAATGCAAGCCCAGGGTGGGTTAGATGCCGCCACCGCTCAACAACAGCAAGCCAATAATGGTGCAAGACAACAAGAAGTCACTGCCGCACAAGAGCAATGGCGCAAAGCAAAAGCGGCCACAGAGTTACGAGTTAAAACCTATCAACGGGTTGAAAATTTATTTGATGAAGGCGTTGTCGCCAGGCAAAAGCGTGATGAAGCTTATACCCAATGGCAAGGTGCTAAATATACTGAGCAAGCTGCTTATGCTATGTATCAAATGGCACAAGAGGGCGCGCGCAGTGAAACCAAAGCTGCTGCAGCAGGGCAAACTCGCATGGCCGAAGGGGCAGTAAAAGAAGTCAATGCCATTTTAGCCGACAGTCAAATGCGCTCACCTAAAAAAGCTGAAGTCAGTGACGTATTACTGCAAGCGGGTGAGCTCGCACCCAGCGGTTTTCCGGTGGTGAGTATTATTGATATGAATGATGCTTGGGCAGTAATGCAGGTGCGCGAAGATCAATTGAGCCAATTTAAACAAGGGCAAACCTTAGCTTTAGAGATCCCAGCATTACAACAACAGGTAGAGTTTGAAGTGTCGCATATCAGTGTGATGGGCAACTTTGCCACCTGGCGCTCTACCGAAAGCGGCCACGACTTTGACATGCGTACCTTTGAAGTGGAGTTAACGCCAAAGCAGCCAATAGCAGATTTACGCGTGGGGATGTCGGTATTGTTTCGTGTCGACACGCTTACACAATAAGCCAGGGTAAAAAGCTTAATGATGACAGAGTTATTTAAGCGAGAATTCAATGCCCTATGGCACTCGCCATGGCAGTTGGCCCTGATAAGCTATATTCCGCTTATTGGTGTGCTGGCTTTATGGTGGTTGTTCAGCGCAGGTTTACCACGGCAACTCCCTATCGCGGTTGTTGATGTCGACAACAGCCAAATTAGCCGTATGTTAACTCGCCAGCTGGCAGCTAACGCTGTGATTGCGCCACAATCCTATGCCAATGAAGCCCAAGCCGTAGAGGCAATGCGCCAAACTCAAGTTTATGCCATGGTGGTGTTACCTTATCAGCTGAAAAAAGATCTGCTGACGGGTCAACAGCCCACCATTGATATTCGCTACAACAGTCAGTTTTTGCTGGTGGGTAAATTGCTGTCGAGCCAGTTACAGTTGAGCTTGGCAGAAGGACTGACCCAAATAGGCCAGCAGCGCTTGCTACTTAATGGCGCTAACAAAGCCACCGTCGATGTTAGTTTGAGCCCCATTACCAATCAAACCACCGCATTATTTAATCGTAATAACAATTATGTCGGCTTTTTAGTGCCGCCCATTTTGATTGCATTATGGCAATTGTTATCGATGTTGGTGTTTATTAATAGCCTCAATCAAGAGCTGGTCCTATACCAAAATCGCTATTATTTTCCTAAACAAATCTGGGCATTAATCGCTACTAAGGTTCTGTTTTATAGCCCTATTATGTTACTGCATGGCGGGTTCATCTTATTGTGGTTATATCATTACTTAGGGTTACCAGCCGCAGGCGCATTGGTTGACTTAATGCTCGCGCAGTTAGCAATGCTAATGGCGCTGTGGTTAATGGTATTAGTGATATTTACAGGGATGCGTGACAGTGCTCGTAGTGTGAGCTTTTGCACCGCATTATTTGCCCCTGCGTTTGCATTTATGGGCATTACCTTCCCGGTGAATGATATGCCTTTACTCGCCCAATGGTGGCGCTTAATCATGCCGTCGAGTCATTATATAGATTCTCACGTGAGCGTGATTAGTTATGGGGTCGAATTACCTCATGTGTTGGGGCAAATCAGTGGTTATTGGGGCTTTTTATTGTTGTCGCCTTTGATTGTGTTTTTCGCCAATAAAGCCAAAGATGTCCCAAAGACTTATTTAACCTCAAGTGGTGTTAATCAGGAGGTCAGTTAATGAACCTCTGGCAGTTAATGCTTGCTGAGTTTAAGGCTATTTTTGCCGACAAGGCGATTATGGTGACCCTATTTGGTGGCGTGTTGTTTTATTCGGTATTGTATCCATTACCGTATTTAAACCAAGTACCTACCGAGCAAAAAGTGGTTGTGGTTGATCATGACAACTCATCGCTCAGTCGTTTAGTGACTCGCCATGCCGATGCCAGTGCCAAAATTCATATTTTAGCCAATCTTGCCAGCATTGATGAAGCTGAAACCTGGATAGGCGAGGGTAAGGCTCATGGTTTATTGGTGATCCCAGCCAATTTTAGACGTGATTTATTGCTAGGTAAGGGCGCAACGTTAAGCTATGGCGGCGATGCCAGTTACTTTTTAATTTATTCTGCAGTAGCAGAAGGGCTAGTGGCTGCGGGTTTAGATGCCAGTAAACAAGTGCAACTTATCGGTTTGCTGGCCCGTGGGCAAAACCCGCAATTGGCTCAGCAAAGTGTTAACTCAATTAATATCAACTCAGTACCTGCATTTAACCCGAGCTTGGGTTACACACCCTATGTGATCCCCGGTCTCTTTTTACTGATATTGCATCAAACGTTATTAATTGGCACTGGGATTTTAGGTGCAGGCCAATGGCGTAGGCCTGGGTATTGGCAACACGTGAGCCCCGGTGTATTGGTGTTTGCCCGTTTAAGTGTATTTTTATTGATTTATAGTGTGTTCAGTAGCTTTTACTTGGGGTACTGCTTTTATTGGTATCAGGTTAGTGTTGCGGCAACCATTATTGAAGTCGGCTTATTTATGCTGCCATTTTTATTAGCCACAGGTGCGTTGGGGATTGTGTTTAGTAGTTTATTTACTCGGCGCGACTTATCAACTCAGGTGTACTTACTCATGTCGATGCCGGTGTTATTTGTGTCGGGATTTGTATGGCCCATTGCCTTAATCCCTGAACCTTTGGTGATGATATCGCAGATCATTCCTGCAGTGCCCGCCATTATGGGAATGCTAGAACTCAATCAACTTGGTGCGGGGTGGTTAGCGGTTATGCCTAAATGGCTGCAGCTTTGGGGATTATTTGCGGTGTTTGCGTGTATCGCAATCATGAGGGTAGCCGCGAGGCAAAAACAGGCTAAAGCGATGTTAAGTTAAACGCGCGATCACATTCAACATAGTTAAGTGTTGCCGAAGTAAAAAGACAGGCATCGCAATGATTGGCCTGTCTATCGCATCACACTCAGTTAGATGTGATGTTGTTATACTAATGAGTATTGACTGATTGACGTTAACCTTCGCGGTTATTTGGTCGCTCTCCAATTACAAAATACCAGTTTGCACTGTGTTTAATGCTGCTTCTAAACGTTCAACATTATGTTTATAAATACCGCTGCTATCGACTTTAGCTGCGCGTTTAAAGTCAGCTAATGCCCCTAAATTATCATTGTTCAATAACTTCATTACGCCGCGGTTGTTGTAAGCGTAAGCACGAACTGACATAGATGGAATGGCCACTAAAGATCGTGCGCTTTTAACTGCAGCGCTGCAGGCTTTTTCTGCTTTTTCCATATCAGACATTTGCACGTAACCGGCACATAAGTTCACATTGCGAGAATAGTCGTCTACGGTATATTTACTGGCAGAGAGTGTTGCTGTTAACCCTTCTTCAATATTACCTGCTTGCAATGCGCTCACGCCTGGCACGTCTTCAACAAGTACCATTTTGTATGCTGTACTACTCATGTTTTGACCTTGAGTATTAGCCATTACACTGGCAGATGCGGTTAATAGTAATGTGGCACTAATTAGACCATTAATGATGTTCTTGTTCATGATATCGCTCCATGTGATGTTTGTGTAGCGCCGTGCTACAGCTGAACTTTAGTGAAAAGACACATAGGCGACAAACGATAAAAAACGCATTAATGGGTTAAAAAAACTCACCTATACATAAAGAGGTATATGCGAGTAGTAAAAATAACCAAGAGCGCTATAGGTTAGAGTGAAGGACAATCGGCTGGCTAACAAGGTCTTGCCTTGCTGCCTTATCGACTTTTTATGTAAAATCATTACACCTCAAAGTCTCCGCCTTTAAAGAACTACAGCCCCTAATATTACTCAAGAAACTAACCTCATTGTATATTGGACCGCTAAGCTAAATCGATGAGGATATAATAAGGATAACAATGACGATACTTCAACACTGTAAACTGCTTGGTTACAGCTTTGTGACTTGGCTAAGTTTTTATCTGATTGGTCTGCCTGATTATTATCAACAATGGCCGTTTTGGATAAAATTACCCTTATTGCCACTTGTGACCTTGCTATACATTCCTATCACTAAGATGACGCTGAGAAAATACTGGAGTGATGGCAGACATGTTATTAACTCATGCTGGCTGGCGTTTTACTTAACCTTACCTTTGTTTATTTACGATTATTTGCTACTCGGAGTATACAAAGATTTAGGCATCAATTTTGTTTTTGCATATTGGTATTTAAGCTTTTTCTACTTTTCATTTTGGCTCCAATTCCCTTATATAGCCTGGAGAATGGAAAAGGCTGAAGGCCGCAGTTAACATAAGGCAGTTTGGTGCGATTAACTTTTGTACCGATTAATGTGGGATTGACGTTAACTAATGACTTTCGTCATGAAAGCTTTTAAGGATCCAATCGATAAGCAGTTTTACTTCGGGGCGCTGTTGCTCATTTGTATGGCGGGTAAGGTAGTAGCGGTCATGGCTGTAAAGTGGGTGAGAGAATAGTGGAATAAGGGTGTTGTTATCAAACCAGGCTTGGCTAATGGGCAGTGGAATTAAAGCCACACCTAGTCCTTGCTCTGCGGCGCGTGCGACGCTGAACATACTGTCTAATTGTATAATTTGTTTTGGTTTAAATTGCTCAAAACCGACATTCTCAGCCCATTGATGCCAGGCGTAAGGTCTGGCTTTATGCAGTATTAACGGCACTGTTGTCAGTGCTTTAAAGCCTTGAAAATGCAGTTCGCTGTGAAGTTGTGGGTTACAGGCAGGGATATACGTGATGGGAAATAAATCGTAAACATCTTCACTCGGTTGTTGCTTGCCCGACAGCATAATCGACACATCAGTATGCTTAATGACATCACTGCGCGACTTAATGGTTTCAAGTTTTAGATTGATATTAGGGTATTTCGATGACCAACCAATAAGTTTTGGCATAAACAATTCACTGGCAAAAAATTCAGGCATGGAAATGCTCACTTCAAGCATTCGGTCAGACTGATTAAACTCGCTAACGGTATTGACCAGTTGCTGCATAACAGGCTCTATGGCTTGATAAAAGCGTGCCCCGACTTCAGTTAATGCTATTGAGCGTGTTTGGCGGATAAACAAACTTTGGTTTAATGTTTCTTCTAGCTGTTTAATTTGATGACTTACCGCAGAAGGCGTTAAATACAGCTTTTTAGCGGTTTCTTTAAAGCTTAAGCATTCAGCAGCAACGCAAAAACACCGTAAACCGCGCATAGAAGTGTGTAAAGGCAGCATTCAATTCTCAACAACTATAATGACTTTTCATAGGGTAAATGACAAAGATGACAATCATTGGCGGGATTATCCATAACTGACATTGTCACTTAACTCAAATTGACCACTAACCTGATTTGATAACTGTTTAGCGGGTTAATAGTTAATACAGCAAAGATTAGACCATTGTTAATATATATTTAAAACAATGTGTTAAGTAATCTAGGAGGGTGTTATTGAGTCGTGATGGTGCCTAGCGGATAAGTATGTGCACCACAGTAGTGCAGTATCGGTTAGGTAACCTCGTTTAGGCAACATCAAGCAGGGCTAGTGCTGAGTGAATTTTATCGACTAGAAATAAAGAGTTTCTTTTTGCTCGCCATCAATAAAGATGTCGCACTTGTCAGCAGTGCTGTTTTTCGCTGATTGCACAATACTGGCTACCACGCCAAAAGCTCCACCTTGATCGCCTAGAACTGAACCAAAATAGCAATCGCCCTTAACAGCCATACCTTTGTATTTCGCGTTAAGATGTTGAGTTGGGGTCATTGGTGGGAATTGACCTTGCATAATAGCGTCGCCATTAGCAATAAGTTGCAGTTTGTTTTTTTCTTTGTCGTATATGCCACCAAAGATGATGGTTTGATCATTAACCACAACCGTTTTATTTTGTGCCACGATAGGTGGTTTAGCTGCACAAGCAGTAAGAAGCACGCCTGCAGTTAAGGTAGAAATTACATAAAGTTTGCGCATTATTGTTCCTTAGTATGCGTCGAAAGACGTTTACCTGTCTCTCGTATTAATAAACTAGCCCTGTTTATAAATTGAATTGATTTAAAAGCCATTGAAATACCGCTACAACACTGTTTACCGTATTTCGGCCGCTATTGTAACAACTTATCAACGAATGCCAACCACAAAAAAGCCTGCTGAGTCAGCAGGCTTTAGGTTACTGTAATTGAAAATAATTACGATAAGGTGACAAAAAAGCTTAACGTAGTAACGACACCTTTTGGCGTTGTAGCCGTTAAGGTGACTTGGCCAATACCCGATGCGTCTTCATTTTTCAGGGTGAATGATGTAGACGTACCGCCAGCGGAGCTTTGACTCGGTACGCTATAACCTGCAAATTGTAAGTCACCCAATGTGCTTGTTACCGTTAAGGTCGTGCCCGCAGGTAAGATTTGGTTAGCACTGTCAGCGAGTTGCACCTTAAATGTCGCGGTACTGCCGTTGGCTATTGCTTGAATATCGTTATCGTAGTCATTAATGACTGTACCATTTTGGCTCACGGTAATGTTGGCCGTTGACCCTGACATGGTCAACACTAACGCTTTACGGATATACGTTGTCATGGCCGTGCTGTCGCATAAACTGCCTTCACATTGTGGACCGTTAAATTTAGTATCAGCGTTTTGATATGACGTACTAGATTTAAGGTTAAAATACGGCTCACCTAAGTCGTAAGTACGAGACTCATTGTCGTCTCTAAAGGCATCAGGTAAATCAACAAAACCGCCAGTATTATAGGTTTCAATATCCATACCGTTGCCACTACAAGCAACGAGTGTCGATCCGCTTAAACAGCCATTAACCGCTGCGCCGTCAGCATCGTCAAATACATTATTACCATTGGTGTCGAAGAAGGTCTCATGTCCAAGAGCATAAGCCAAAATGGTGATGCGGTGATCGCTTACGCGAGGTGAGGCAGAGGTCCAGGTAACTGCACAGGTGCCACTTACGACAGTACAAGATGGTTCGATTTGGCCACCTTCTGCAGTAAAGTTAATCGTGGTGTCATCTGGCGCTGGGTTACCAAAGCTGTCTGATGCATAAACGGTCATGGTGACAGCTTCGCCATTGTAATCGCCTGCCTCAGGGTTCGATGTCGAAGCTGAGATGCTAAATCCAAGTTGTTGTGGCAAGCCAGTATTAACGGTTAATAGTTCTGATTGGCTGGTAATCGTATTACCTGTGTCGGCGTCGGTTGTTGATGCCATGACACGAACAGGAGTTGGCACTGTTCCCGCTTGCACACGAACACTGACTAAGCCTTCTGAATTACTGATGCTGCTGTCTGTTGTATCGTTATTTGAAAACTGTAACCCACCCACTGTGGTGTCGAGGCTAAATTCAACTTCTTGCTGAGCTGCCGGTTGACCATTGGCACTGCTAACCAAGAACGTCACCAAAGAAGACTCTGTTGTATTGGTACCACCAGACCCTTTAATGCGAATTTGGGTTGGTTCAGCAGAGACAAAACTAATATTCGACAAGGTTTGACGGGCTAAGATGAAAGGGAAGCTTGCCGTTAAGCTGATGTCATTAACGGTTGCTGTTGCCACAATGGTATCGCTGCGTTCGCTGTTGCCGCTGCAACTATTATCTGTAAAGGTTGAACTTGCAGAGCCTGATAGTGTGGTTACTGGTGAATCTAGGCTGGCGTCTGCATTGGTATTACAATCAGAGCTAAAACTGATGCTGGTTGGGTTTTGTAAACGAGTAATTGTGCCATCTATCGCTTCTGTCACTAAGGTGGCTGTAACGCCAAAAGTCCCGCCAGCACTAATGGTATATTCGCCATCGGCATCTGCGGTTAGTGTTGTCCCTAAGACGTTTTCAACAAAGTCACCGGTCGCATCATACGAGCCGATCTTTATCGTGCCATCGGTCGGCACATCACTTGTTGCTAACACTTCATAGGCGCTGCTGCTGGTTAGAGTGGTGCTGTCATATTCTGTTGTTGCTGTGAGTAAGCTAGCGCCTAACTCAGTATCTGTCGGAGTGAAGTTAAGTGTCGCGATACCAGAGGCTTTAGTGAGTGCCGTGGTAGGCGTTAACGTAGCGCTTCCGGCATTAAAGGTCACTATTTGATTGGCAATGCCGAGGTTATTGCTGTCGGTCAGTTGCGCGTTTAGCTGTACTGTATCACCAACATTGAAACGTGTTATTACACCGCTACTGTCACTAATCGATACCGTAAAGTTGATTGCTTCTACAGGTGCAGTCGTGGTGTATTCTTTAAACTGATAATTACGGCTGGCACTGACGGTATCAGCATCATCTGGCGTATAGGTCACGCTTAGCGTGCCGGCCTCTGTGCTGGTGGAACTGACTATTGTTGAGGCGATACCGTTCGTGTTGGTTAATACAGACGCTGTGCTTAGCGTGGCATTACTGGTGCTAAATTCAATGAGTGCACCGCTGACATTGGCGTTACCCAATTTAAGCTGTGCGACCGCACAAAAGCTGTTTTCGATATCAAAAATTAAACTGTCGGTACTGGTATCGCATTGGCCATTGACCACATTTTGATAACTAACCGACACGTTGTAGCTGTCATCTGATGTATCTGAATCGGTGCCATCAGCGGCACCGTTACAACCTGTAAATACCAACATTGAAGCAAGAGATAGAAAAAGTGCACGTATCGTTGTTTCAAGCCGCATTAGTAATATCCTTATTTGATTAATCAGATAAATTGAGAGCAGATTCTAGTCTTTAATTTCAGAGCGTAAATATTTATACAGCTCTTTTGACGACTTTGACTCTGGGCCTTTGGCTAATTCTTTATTTGCCTGGCGGATCAATTGACGTAATTTTTGACGGTCTAATTGTGGGTATTGGTCCAATAAGCTTTGAACTTCATCGTCACCATTAGTCAATAAACGCTCACGCATTTTTTCAAAAATCTGTATTTGAGCTGCTTCATTATTGTTTTTGTTCAACACTTTATCGAGTGCTGCTTCAATAGGTTCATGCTCAAATCCGCGCATCAATTTACCAATATATTGTAAATGACGACGATAGGCTTCAGTTTTTTGCTTGATCAGTTTTGTTTTTAGAATCGCATCATATAGAAATTCATCTAAACCCATTTTGTCTAATTGAGTTTTGCTCAGCGCCACTAGACGCATGCCAAGTGCTTGAGCATCCTCACTTTCTTTTTTAACGCCTGTTCTGCTGACATAGTTGTCATCATTATCATAGGGCTGCTGAAACAGTTCAGAATCGCCAACAATCTTCATAGTCTTAAACCTCGAGTCAATATGCCTTAATGATAGCATTTATTTGGCATTGAATATGCAGATTTTATTCAAGATAACGGGTTGGTTATCAATCGCCTTTTTAATTTGATATGCTAGCGACAATTAGACTAATTAAAGAGTAAATTTGTGGCTTCTCATCCTTCTTCAGCGCCTAGCGCCAGTGAACCAACACCTAGAATTGATTCTGAATTATCAGCACTAAAAGATGCCGTAGCCGTTGCATTAGAGTATGCCAAACAATTGGGCACAACTGCTGCAGAAGTCGCTATTAGCAAGCAACAAGGTTTGTCGGTATCGACTCGCGAAAAAGAAGTCGAAACGGTCGAATTTAATAAAGATGGTGCATTAGGGATTACCATTTACCGTGATGGCCGCAAAGGCAACTCTTCAACCTCAGATTTAAGCCCTGAGGCTATCCGTGAAGCCGTAAGAGCGGCAGATGGTATTGCAAAATATACCTCAGAAGACCCATTTAGTGGTCTGGCCGATCCCGCTTTAATGGCACAAGATATTCGTGATTTACAGCTATATCACCCACAAGATATTGATGCTGAAGAATTAGCGCAATTGGCTATTCGTGCAGAAGCCGCGAGTTTGTCGGTAGACAGCCGCATTCGCAACTCCGATGGTGCGAGTGCTAATGCGCATACTGCCGCCAGAGTGTACGGTAACAGTCATGGTTTTTTAAACGGGTATTGTAGCTCGCGTTACAGCTTAAGTTGTGTTGTCATTGGCGAAGAGTCAGACGGCAATATGCAACGTGACTACGACTATACCGTGGCGCGTAAATATCATGATTTGTTGTCACCTGAAGCGGTAGGTTTACAAGCAGCAAATAAAACCTTAAGCCGTTTAGATGCACGTAAAATTGCCACGGCAAAAATGCCAGTATTATTTGCGCCAGAAATTGCCACCGGTTTAATGGGCCATTTAATCGGTGCCATTAGTGGCAGCAGTATTTATCGCAAGTCGAGCTTTTTAATGGAAGCCTTAAATACTCAAATATTCCCAGACTGGTTTAGTATTGAAGAGCAGCCACATTTAATTGGAGCCCTGGCCAGTGCTAATTACGACAGTGAAGGTGTCGCCACACAAGATCGTCGCATTATTGATCGTGGCAACCTCGAGACATACTTATTAACCAGTTATTCAGCACGTAAACTCGGTATGACCAATACTGGTCATGCCGGCGGTATCTATAATTGGACATTAAGCCACACCAATCAAACATTTGATGACTTGGTTAAAGCCATGAATACCGGCTTAATTGTTACGGAAGTCATGGGCCAAGGTGTTAATGGCGTTACGGGTGATTATTCTCGCGGCGCAGCGGGTTTCTACGTTGAAAACGGTGAAGTAATGTACCCTGTCGAAGAAATTACCATCGCGGGTAACTTAAAAGACATGTTTAAAGGCATTCAGGGTATAGGTAAAGATCGCGACTTGCGTTCATCTATTCGTACTGGTGGTATTTTGCTCAGTGAAATGAAGATTGCCGGTAACTAATTTGTTACAAATAACCTTAGCCAAGCGCGTAATCGCTGGGTTGTGATGTATTAGCTTTAGTTAATGCTTTCGTTAAAGACCTCTTATCGGCCGATAAGAGGTCTTTTTATAACCAAAATTGTCCATCTTGACGCTTTATATATCTACTTTACCTTTCTTGACAGTCGTTTACGCATACAAAGAGTCATAATACTGAAAATGTAGCTAAGCGGTTAATGGAGTAATTATGTTTAACAAGAAAGTAAGCCGATTGATATTGTTGTCAACGGTTGGAGCTGTACTTTTAGGGTGTGGCTCTGATAGCAGTAGCAGTAGCAGCGATGTTGCTTATGTACAATATTATAATGCATCACCTAACAGTACTTCTACATCGTTAGTGCTTGATGATTACGCTTACACAGCCATCGACTTTGCTGATGCAATGCCTCGTTATGGCTACAGCGTGGGGAGCACAGATTTAGATATTTATGGCCAAGATGCAGATGGTCAAACGGTCACGGTATATAGTGATACTGTCAGTTTAGAGGCTGATGATAATCACTTATTCGTGTTATACGGTGATTATCTTGACCCACAATTACTGGATATAAACTACAACCGCGATGAAATGGACGAGCTTAACGCGGATGATGATTACGAATACAGTAAAATGCAGGTATTAGTGGCTAACGTCGCAACAGACGAAGGCACATTTGATGCGTACATCTCACTTGATACTCAAAGTATTGACGATGCAGTGATGATAGGCAGCGCAGCATATAGCACGTATACCGACTCAACCATTCTTGATACCGACGATTACATTGTGTACCTCACGACAGCGGGTACTAAAGATGTGGTTTACACCACTGGCAGTATGGACCTCACCACTGAAACGGTTTATAAATTTGTGATCCGTAACAGTTTTGGTGCAGGCGACATTAAAGTCACCATCGACAGTGTTGATTCTACAACAACGCCAGATAACTATGCAGCGTTAGAAGCCACTGCTGACTACCGAGTGTTTAACGGACTTGAAACGCAAAACATTGATATTGATGTGGTCAGTAAGCAAGAAACGCAGTATTTATATGATGTTGCATCTTTTGCGGTAACAGATTACCAATCAACGTCGTTCAACGATTATGGTATTACGGTGAGAGATGCCACCAGTAAAACCAAGTTATTCGATAATTTATTGGTCACCTTTAACCAGGATGATGTTAAATCGCTACTGATTTACCAAAAAGCCGACAGTTCTGTGAAAGGCATGGTTATCTCTCAAGACTTACGCCCACGCGCATACGAATATAAAGTCGATGTTGTTAATTTATCATATGATTACAATGATTTAACTGTGTATTTTGTTCGTGACTCAGAAACCATTGAAACGGCAGAATACACCTTGACTGACTTAGACTTTGTTGAACAACAGAGCTTAACGTTACCTTCTGACGACTATGAAATTAACATCGTGTATGAAGACGACAACGGCACGCAAACATTAGTGTATCAGTCTGAATCTCTAAGTATTAGCGGTAGCAACAACTTTACCTTTATCCTTACGCCAGACACAGAAAGTGCACTAGGTCATCGATTAACCTCGTTGCAGTAACTGAGCTTAAAACGGGTATCGATTATAAGATGTCATTCGATACCAAAGCAGTAAATAAGCCAGTGTAAAAGCTAAAAAGCCGATATCAGTGATATCGGCTTTTTTATGAGGTTAATGCGCTATGACGCTAATTTATCAAGGTTATTCGTCTTGATCATCTTCGACTTTAACGCCCCATACATCATGTTCATCGGCGTGAATAATTTGTACCCAAACTTGGTCGCCTGGTTGCACGTCAAACTCGTCGGTTAAGTACACTTTACCGTCAATTTCTGGCGCGTCCATGTATGAGCGACCAATAGCACCTTCGGTGTTCACTTCATCAATTAAGATTAAATACTCTTGACCAATACGGGCTTGCAGCTTGTCGGCACTAATCTGTGCTTGAACCGCCATAAAGCGTTGTAATCGGTCTTCCATAACATCATCAGGTACATGGTCTGGTAAATCGTTAGCTTTGGCACCTTTTACTGGCGAGTATTTAAAACAACCTACGCGATCAAGTTGTGCTTCTTCTAAAAAGTCTAATAGCTCTTCAAATTCTTCTTCGGTTTCACCTGGAAAACCAACAATAAAGGTTGAACGAATCACTAATTCTGGGCAAATCTCGCGCCATTTAGCAATGCGTTCTAACACTTTGTCTGAGCTACCTGGGCGTTTCATCAATTTAAGGATGCGCTTGTTAGCATGCTGAAACGGAATATCTAAATACGGTAAAATGCTGCCTTGCGCCATTAATGGAATAATGTCATCCACATGCGGGTAAGGGTATACATAGTGCAGGCGTACCCACACACCTTGTTTAGCTAATTCTTCACAAAGCTGCTGCATGTGAGTTTTCACTGGCATGCCGTCCCAAAATGCCGTTTTATGTTTTACATCAACGCCATAAGCTGAGGTGTCTTGTGAAATGACTAATAGCTCTTTTACGCCTGCGTTAACTAAACGCTGGGCTTCACCTAATACATCACCAATAGGGCGAGAGTCTAAATCACCGCGCATTGAAGGGATAATGCAGAAAGTACAACGGTGATTACAGCCTTCAGATATTTTCAAATAGGCGTAATGTTTTGGCGTGAGTTTGACGCCGTGATCTGGCACTAAGTCCATCAGTGGATTATATTTTGGCTTTTCAACATGCAAGTGCACTTGTTTAAGCACTTCGTCATAAGCATGCGGGCCAGTTACGCCTAATACGTTAGGGTGTAGCTCAATAATTTCGTCTTTCTTAACGCCTAAACAGCCTGTTACCAGCACTTTACCGTTTGCGGCTAATGCTTCGCCGATGGTTTCTAACGATTCTTGTACTGCGCTGTCAATAAAGCCACAGGTATTAACAATAACGAGGTCGGCATCGTCATAACTGTTAGTTACGTCATAGCCTTCGGTACGTAATTGGGTGAGGATCCGCTCTGAGTCGACGAGGTTTTTTGGACAGCCCAAGGAAACAAACCCGATTCGATTACCAGTGCTTGGGGTGCTTGGGCTGTTTGCTTCAAGGGTTTTGACTGGAATATCGAGCGTGGTGGTTTGTTTCGGTGTAAATGTTTCAACTGTCATAAGATCTCACACATAGAGTTTGCGATTATCGTCGCGATAAAATTGCGCGGATTATACCTGAAAGTCGTAAAAGGTATAGATCCAATGTGGTTGAAAAGTATACTGCAAAAGCAGGGCGAGTATAAATAAAAACGGCGCGACATCTGTAGATGCCACGCCGAAGGGGATTAAGCATGCGTTTGTTATGGGTTATAGCAAACGCATCGTGTCAGTTACGCACATTATTTATGCATATTATTTACGCGCATTAGTTACGCAGATTAGTTAGTACGGTAACGGCTTAAAATCTTACCTAAGTTAGCTGATGCTTTCGTTAGATCTTTCACACCATGTGATGATTGCTGCGATAGCCCGCGGATAACATTCGATTTGTGACGAATTTCAGTCAGTTCTTTAGCGATATCATTCGCCACAGCACTTTGCTCTTCAGACGAGGTAGAAATCTGGAAGCTCATGTCCATAATAGAGCGCGAAGATTCGGCAATAGCATCAATGTCAGTACCAATATTACTGATTAAATCACTACTGGTTTGTGCTTGTTTAACGGTGTCTTGAGTGATGCTGTCGATGTTTAGCGTTTCACTTTGCAGTAGCTCAATCATTTTATGAATTTCTACCGTTGCAGCCTGAGTGCGACCCGCAAGGGTACGGACTTCATCGGCAACCACGGCAAAACCACGACCCATTTCGCCTGCTCGTGCTGCTTCAATGGCGGCATTAAGCGCCAGTAGGTTGGTTTGGTCTGAAATTGCATTAATGGTGGTGATCACTTCATTAATGTTGGTGGCATTGATCTTTAGGGTATTAACCGAGTTGGAGGTTTGCTCAATGTATTGAGACAATTGTTTAATTTCGTTAATTGCACGTTTTGCTCTGTCGTAGCTTTGGCGAGTATATTCTGAGTCTTGCTCCACACGCTCGGTAGAGTTGCGCGCAATATTAGACACTTCAGCGGCAGAAGCTGTCATCTCTTCCATTGCGGTAGCAACAGAGTCGAGTGATGCATACTGTAGGTCGATTTGTTCAGCACTTTGTTCTGCATCGCGAGCAAAAGAGTCTGAAGTAGTATGCAAGGTATCGGTGTTTGTTTTAACCGCAATAACCAGTTCACTTAAGGTGTCCATGGCTTTGTCTAGTGCACAGCCAATCGTACCAAACTCGTCACGGCCAGGGTGAAAACCTAAACGTGATGTTAAGTCGCCTTTAGCAATTTTTTCTGTGGTATCCCATAACACCCATAGCGCACCGCCGATAAATGTTGCGTTCCAATAAATGACCAGCGCAAAGGGTAATATCCATAAAAACGCCAGTAGCATTGATGTCATCGCGGCTTGTTTGGCCTCAGACTCGAGGTTATAAACCGATTCACTCAAGGTGTAATATTGACCTGCCGAAGCATAAACGGCGGTTACAGTGTCTTGTGAACGAGTGCTGGTTTGGGCACGGTTAGAGACTTGTAAGCCTAAACTCGCAGCTTGTTCAAGTTGACCAGTCGTATCAAGTGCTTGCACCATCGATGCGGCTTTTTGCTCTAGCATCTGCACTGATTGCTGCTCAATTTGATCTAGTTTGCTGAAATAACTGCTGATGGAAACGCTGGACAAAATAATAAGAAACAGTCCGAAGATGGTCCAAAACTTATCGTTAATAGACATTTTGATGAAGAGTTTATCGATATTTCTGAAATCAACTTGTTTCATAGCGAGGGTACCTAAATCGGTAAATACAATAGATGCAAATAGTAGATGAGCTGGTCGTATTTTGATACTAAATACTCAGCCTAACTACCGTTTTTATGAGCTTAAATACAGTTTTTATGAGCTAAATTACAATTATTCTAAATTGATATCGACAATAAATCGAATAGCTAAAGTGATTTATTGTTTTCCTGTTGCCACTTAACGGGCAGCTGCATGGATCTGCACAGCCAGAGTCCGCTATGCACCATAGTTTGCTACAAGCTCATCACAAACTGTGCTTTTAAATACATCAACTCATTCAATAATCTGTTTTATCATCCGCGCATTATTTTACCGTTTCAAGGTCAAATGATTAAATAGATGAAAATAATTACATTGCAAAACAATATTTTGTAATGCTCTTGGCTTATTTTGAATAATAAGTGTTACAAAACTTATCTTAATGTTCTATCAAACCTTGAGGCATTGTTCTTTACTTAGTTTCTGTTTTTTAATGAGTATTCGATCACATTTTAGGTGGTATTCTTTTTGGCGAATTATTTTGTTCTGCTAATCAAGTATATAGTGAATTGGCTTAGTGAGTTTATGTGATCAATGTTCTTTTTTATGTCACAGAACTTTGGGACAATCTGGCCGCATATTACAAAAAAATAGCATTTTTATTACAAAGTATGGGGTTAAAAACATGAAAGGACTGACTAAACTAACAGCGGTTTCACTCGCAGTAGCCGCTGCATTGCCAATGATGGCGAATGCAGATGTGCTTATTAGTGAATACGTTGAAGGTAGCTCAAACAACAAAGCTATTGAGCTGTATAACAACGGTGACGCAGCCGTTGATTTAACAGGTTACAAATTAGTTCGTTATAAAGACGGCGATACCACAGCAACAGATATGGTCGACCTTGTTGACTCTATTGCGGCTAAAAGCATCAAAGTGATTTTACATCCAAGCGCGGCAATCACTTTGCCAGCAGGTACCGACTCAATGACCGGTAACCTATATTTTAATGGTGGCGATGCAGTCGGCCTATTAAAAGACGGTGTATTGGTTGATGTGATTGGCGATATTCCTACACCCACTGGTTGGGGGCTTGATACCACCTTCCAACGTAATGTAGACAACTTAATGGCGAGCACAACTTACGCTGCCGCCCAATGGGTTGAGTTAGAAAAAGACACCTTTAGCGGTTTAGGTACCCTAGAAGCTGCAGCAGCTCCAGAGCCAAGCACCTTTACCTGTAACGGCGCCACGCTGACTAATATTTATGACATTCAAGGCGCTGGTGATTCAAGCCCATTGATTGTGAGTGGCAGCTTTGAGTCAGCTAATGAAGTGACCGTAAAAGGTATTGTTAGCGCTAGAAGTGACAGTTTATATAAAGGTTTCTTTATTCAAGATGCTCAAGGTGACGGTTCGCCATACACCTCTGACGGTATTTTTGTCTATTTGAACGAAGCTGCGCCAGACACTGTTCAGCCTGGTACTGAAGTGTGTGTACAAGGTAAAGTTAAAGAGTATTTCGGCTCAACTCAGATTGATATTAAAGACGAGCAAAAATTTGAAGTGGGTGTGTTAGGCGATGTGCCTGCTGCGGTTGAATTTTATGTTGCTGACGGTGAAACACTTGCACAAGCATTAGAGCGCGTTGAAGGCATGAAAGTGAAGCTAGATGCTGGCAGCGACATGAAAGTCACTCGTACCTTTAGTTTCGATTACTCAAGCTATCGCAACAACATGGTGTTGTCGCATAAAGCACCCTTAATGAAACCGACTCAAGTATTTGAGCCAAATTCAGCAGAAGCGGTAGCATTAAATGATGCCAATATCGTTAACCAGCTATTTGTTGAGTCAGATTTCAAAGCTAAAGACGGCGAAGTACCTTACTTCCCTGACTTTAATGCTGAAACAGGTTATATCCGCGTTGGTGACCAGTTAACTAATCTTGAAGGTGTAATTGGTTATAGCTACAGCTCATACCGTCTTTTAGCGACGAACACTATCACTGCGGGTGATTTTATCCGTGTTGATGACCGTACCGATGCGCCAACTGTGGCAGACATGGGCGACATTCGTGTAGCAAGCTTTAACGTACTTAACTTCTTCAATGACGCAGTGGGTGGCGATGCTAATCCATCAAACAGCAACCGTGGTGCGTTAACTGAAGACGAAATGGTACTACAGCGCACCAAGATTGTGACTGCGCTCGTTGCCATGAATGCTGATGTTGTTGGTTTAATGGAAATCGCTAACAACGGTTTTGGCGAGCTAAGTGCGATTCAAAACCTAGTTGATGCATTAAATGCTGAGCTGACAGACGAGCAAACATATCGCTTTGTTGAAATTGAAGATGCTGATAAGTATGAAGGCAAATTCATTGGTAGCGATGCCATTACTGTGGGCATGTTATATCGCCCAGCCCGTATTAGCTTAAATGGTGCTGCGCAAGTGATTGCTACACCTGAGCAGCATGCCGCTGAAGGTGCTGAAACTCGCGAGCAAAATGATGTTGTTGAATCTAGCCCTAGCTATAATGTGTTCCAACGTCACAGCCTAGTACAAAGCTTTAGCATTAATGATGAAAAACTCACGATTGTGGTAAATCATCTTAAGTCGAAAGGTTCAGGTTGTGTTGAAGATTGGGCTAAATTTAATGACAACTCAGAGCCTGCTGACTTACAAGGTAAGTGTACTGCGTTCCGCGTATCGGCAGCCAAAGTATTAGGTGAGTCACTTAAAGATGTTGACGGTGATGTGTTAGTGATTGGTGATTTAAATGCTTATGGCAAAGAAGATCCTGTCGCTGTATTAACCGACTATGATGCATCGACAACAGACCATGTTATCCGTACTGCGTCATGGACTACCCTTGATGGCAAAGTGTATGAACGTGAAGGTAGTGTGATTGATAAAGGTTACGGGTTAATTAACTTAAATACTCAAGCGCACGGTGCTGACACTTACTCATATAGCTACAACGGTGAGCTAGGTAACTTAGACCATGCGTTAGGTAATGCGAGTTTAGCTGCTAAGTTAGTCGATATTGATGACTGGCACATCAACTCGGTTGAATCTAATCTATTTGAATATGGCAGTAAGTACACTGGTGAGTTAGTGAAGTCTGAAAATGCATTTTCAGCATCTGATCACGACCCAGTGATTATTGCATTAAGCTACCCAGCGCCAGTGGTGACCCCGACTCCAGATCCTGTAGAGCCAGAGAAAAAGAGTGACGGTGGTAGCTTAGGCTACTTCGCATTAATGTTATTAGGTGCACTAGGCTTACGTCGTCGCAGCTAATGTGGGTTAATGTGGGCTAATTGTTTTAGTGCTTAAGAAAAAAGGATGACTATATAGTCATCCTTTTTTATTGGCCATTTTATGCACTCAGATTATTGATGCGCTTACGACTTGTTGGCGCGATTTTGTGCTGATTTAATCCGTTGTTTACGGCGGTGCCAATACATATACAACCCTGTAAATCCAAGGATAAGTGGCATTAAGCCAATAGCACACCAAATAATACGGCTTAGCAGGCCACCAAAATAGCCAAAGTGTAATTTACGAAAGCTGTCTAAAAACACGGTTAAAGTGTCCGCCTGACGTATATCTTGTTTGGCGAGCAGCTTTCCTGTGGTTCTGTCAAAACTCACATAACTGGCGTACTCACTATTAAATGGATTGCGACTGTCGACCTCGCCGTAAAAGGTGATATCACGGCCGGGTTCAAATGGCATGGTAAGGTAACCCGCTTTGTAGCTGGCAATTTCGGCCTCTGTTTGTTGCATGAGTGCTTCAAAGGCAATACTAGGGCTATGACGTGGCGCACTGACTAGGTAATGCTCACCATCGGCATGTTCGCTAAGTTCATGTTGAATGCCAATAAAATTCCAATACACGCCAGTCAAAGCCACAATAATGAGCACTGGCGAGCTTAAAATACCGATAAATTTATGAATGTCGCTAAACAATATTCGCCTGACGGCGTTAAATCGTAAGGTGAATAATTTTTGCCAAAAGCGGCGATATAATATGATCCCGCTGATCCCTAAAAACAGCATGATACAGCCGACAATTAAGGCAACGCTAGTTCCAGCTACGTGGAATAAAAAGCTATAGTGCAGCTCAAGTATCCAGTCAGTTATATAATGCGTTAACGTTTGTGGTTCAGATAAAAGCTGTCCACTGTATTGATTTACATAGACTTTAAACCAATCTTCAGTGCCGCGTTTAATTAAATAGCCAGCGTCAGATCGCGATTTATCATCAAAAATTTCCCAACCACCTAATTCATAATCGCTATTGGCGCTTAGCATAGTATTCATCAGAGTGTCTAAACTGACTCTTGGGCTAGAGGCTGATGCGTCAACTAGCATGTGCGCAGGACGTAATAAGCTGTCTATTTCGACTTTAAAAACTAAAATGCTGCCAGTGATTGAAATAATCAATAACGGCAGCATGGCGATGAGGGCACCGTAGGAGTGCCATTTAAATAAGGTTTTTCTCATAAGAATGTCATTTCATTATTGGATGAGCTCAGCGAGATAACCTAACGCGTGTGGATTTGCGCAAGGGTTATCTCACTGAAACAGATTGAACGAGTAATTACATTTTCCAGCTCAGTGTCGCACTGTAGTTTGCTGGTGCACCGTAGTAACCTTGGGCCCAATATAAGCTATTAATGTACTTTTCATCTGCCACATTATTAGCATTTAGTGCCAAACCTAAGTTGTCGGTAATTTGATATTTGGCCATTAAATCAATCACCGCATACGCATCTTGCTTGGTAATAATCTCGGCGCCTGCGTTGTCAAAACCTGTTGCTACGACACCTTGATTACGCGAGATATCGTCTTGCCAGCGCATGTTCATCCCGATAGAGAGCCCTTCTATGGTTTCAAAATCATAGGTTGCGGCAAATTTTAATAATTTGCTGGGAGTGTAAGCTGCAACCGTATCGTCACCTTCAATGTCAAAATCTGTGTAACCTATGCTGGCATTCAAACCAGGGTAAATTTCACCCGCAATTTCAAACTCAAAACCTGTGCTGCTAATCCCGTCAGCACCATAGTAAGTTTGCATGTCGATAGGTAATCCTGCGGTGTCTGGGTCGAGAACGGCAATGTTGGTTTGCTCTACGTCAAAATAGGCTAGGCTGGCAATTAAACGACCGTTGAACAGCTCGCTTTTAACGCCCACTTCGCGGCTTTCTCCGGTAATGGGGTCAAGAAACACGCCGACACTGTTGGTTTCAGTTTGTGCGACAAAGTTTTCGGTGTAGCTGGCGTAAGCGACCAGTTCAGGGGTGAAGCTATAAACGGCGCCGATGTACGGAATAAATTTGTCATAATCAGCTTGTTGGTCAATTTCGTATGACTCTCCTTCGGCTTGCCAATCGTTGTAACGTCCGCCGATGATCACGTGTAAATCATCCACAATACTAAAGCGACCGGTAAAGTAGGCTGCTTGTTGTTTGCGGGTCACATCACTACCGCGTAAATCATCGTTAAAAGTGGGTTTTGGTGTATTGCCGTCCCAGGTGTTGAGATCAGGCATCGCAGGGAATCCGTTACCTGTGGTGTAATCGTAAAGTGAGCTGTCGTTGTAGCTCATTTTAGAGTAGTTAACCCCTGCAACAAGTTGATGCTCACGGCCAAAGAGGCTGAAGTTACCATCAATATAAATATCCACTAAATCACTTGTGTCATCTAAATCATATTCACTGCCATAACCCGTTAGGCCTAACTCGGTATCCTTGTCTGGCGTACCGAAAACATAAAATAGCTCGGTATCTTCATCTGTTGTTTTATGTGAATAAGTCGCTCGTAAACGCCAATCATCATTAAAATGATGGCTAAGCTCTAACACAGTATTATTTTTAATCACTTGCCAGTTAGACCAGTCAGCAGAGGTATTGGTCGAACTGTCGTAATGGGTGGCGCTGCCGTCAGTGTAAAACAACGGTAGGGCGCCCCAGTTATTGCCAGTCGCGTCGTTGTTGATGTAACTGTGGCTTAGCGACACGCTAGTGTCGTCAGTTAAGTTGGCTTCTAAAAATACATAAAAGACATTTTTATCCGTTTCATAGCGGTCTAAATACGAATCTTTACTTTGGGTTACCGCAACGGCTCTGGCGGCAAAGGTGTCATTCAGCCTAACGGAGCCATCGGCTTCAATACGGGTGTTATTAAAGCTGCCGTAGGTGCCGCTAACACTGAGTTGATTGTCAGCAGTAGGGCGTTTACGAATAAAGTTGATGGTGGCAGATGGATTACCTACGCCAGTCATTAACCCATTGGCACCACGAATAACTTCGATGCGATCGTAAATGGCAGTATCTTCATCGGCGTGGTTATTCCCTGAGGTAAGTGGTAAACCAATACCGTCAATTTGGAAGTTAGTAATATCAAAACCACGGGCGGTATAGTAAGTTCGATCCGTTTCAATCCGCTCAACGTTCACCCCAGTTGCTGAGTCTAATGCGGCATTGATGTCGTGCAATTGAAAGTCTTGCATTTGCGCTTCAGTGATAACAGAAACTGACTGGGGGATATCAATGATGGCTAAGTCTAACCGTGACGCACCACTGACTGAGTGGGCGTTGTAACCTGCAATATAACTGCCGGTGACTTCAATTTTTTCAATATTATCAGTGTTTACGGGTTCGTTTTGACTTGCGATGGTTTCATCGGCAGCAATGGCGTGTTGCGATAAGCTGATAGCGCAAAGAACAGCTAGGCTAATTTTGTTTAGTTTCATGGTGTTATCATCTTCAACGGCTACGAACGAATCCTTGTTCTGTTATGAGTCATTATGTTATTGCCGGGATAATACACGCGTCACAAATGAAAATCATTATCATTTACATTTTGGTGTTTTGTAAATTTATGGTCTTTTAAGGGGAGAATTGGCTAGGGATTGAACATCATGATAGCGAATAGAATTAATACCAATTCCATTAATTATGTGACCAATCAGAGTCACTCAGATTGTTCAGTTTGAGGCGCATTGTTGAAAGAATGGTTATTCCCTTTTAAGGCCATGCAACAAAGAAATGAACGGTCTGAGTGTCTCCTGCAAGGCGGGTTTCTGTGCCTTCTATGCTGCTTAATAGCATTTTGGCGTAGAACAACTATGCCTACAATTCAATTACTTGCCTAGAAGACACAGAACTCCCGCTGAATGACCAGATAATTAATGGAATTGGTATAAGGCGCCATAAGGCGCCTTAATGTATATAGCACGAGCGTGATTAGTCAATTAAATCATATTGCTCGCGCAGCACTTTGATGATGTCTGCTTTAGGGTTTGCGGGTAATGGAATACTTGACCCGGTGACTTTTTCAGCTACGCCTGTGTAGGTGCGCGACACGTTCATCATCGCGTCTAGTGGCAGGTCGTTATCACGTGCAAGGGCTTCACGTTCTGGCATTCTGTCTTTGTTTAATAGAATGTCGGCATCGTCAAAATAGTTCAATAAGAACTGGCGGAAGCCTTCTTTTGAGTTTTCAACAATCTTACCGTCGCGATATGCTGCTCCGTCCCAAATACGTGATGAGTCAGGCGTACCGACTTCATCCATGTAAATCAATTTTGACTGGCCGTTTTTGTCATTCACGTAGCCAAATTCAAACTTAGTATCGACAAACACCTGATCCAGTTTAGCCAGTGCGTCTGAAATGACCTTGAAACCTTGCTTGAGCAGGGTTTCGTATAAGTCGATATCTTGTGGCTTTTCAAAACCAAATGCCTGGTAGTTGGCTTCTATGTCGCTGCGACTGATGTTGACATCGTCTTGTGCTGGTACGCCAGGTATCCCGGTTAAAATCCCTTTTGTTGATGGCGTTATTAGCAACTCTGGCAGTTTTTGATCTTTAGTTAAGCCTTCAGGCAGGGTCATGCCACAAAAGACCCGTTCGCCTTTTGAGTAGGCGCGCCACATCGAACCAGTAATGTACTGACGACAAATGGCTTCTACTTTTATGGGACGGGCTTTTTGGACTATCCACACAAACGGATGGGGAATATCAAGAATGTGACTGTCGGCTAACTTGTTCTCAGCGAATAAACCAAACCAGTGGTTAGAAATCGCATTTAATGCAGCGCCTTTACCAGGAATTCCTTGCAAGTTACCTTCGCCATGGAAAATACAATCAAATGCCGAGATTCGGTCGCTGATCACCATAATCGCGAGTGGAGTATCTTCTGGGACATCGTAGCCTTTGTCCTGAATAAGTCGGCGGCTATCAGCGTCAGTTAACCAGTAAACGCTGCGAACTTTGCCACTGTGGACAGGCTTATCGGTACGGATAGGTAAATCATTGTTCACGGCAAGAACGGAATCAGCAAGACTCATGCGAGTGTTCCTTAGGTAGTAGGGCACATAGGTTTTTTATGGCGGCTATTTTACCTGCATTCAACGTGTTTGCACGATAAAAGGAGTGGTTGAAATAGGCTTTTTTGTTATGCGAACAATCAAGCATAAGGTTAGCCATTCTTGATAAAGACTTTATCGGGGTAATCAGGCAAAATTCACGCCTTAATGATGTAATGGATAAACCAACGTGAACAGTGAACAACAAAGCGCGAATGCCCGTTTAGGATTGATATTTGTTTCTATAGCCGTATTTTTCTGGGGTATTTTGCCTATAGCATTAAAGTTGTCTGGTGGATTTATTACACCAGTGACGTTGACCTGGTTTCGGTTTGTTATGGCTCTCGTTGTGACGTTGGTTATTCAATGGAAAATCGGGGCGCTACGCCAATTTGTGGATTTACCCCGGGCAATATGGCTCAAACTCACATTGGCTGGTGTATTGCTGATGTGCAATTACGTGTCGTTTGTCTATTCGTTGGGGTATTTAGCTCCAGGCACTGCGCAGCTTAACTTTCAAACCGCGCCATTTTTCTTGGCATTTGGCGGGGTGTTATTCTTTAAAGAACGTTTTAATGCGTTTCAATTAAGTTGTTTTGCGACGCTTGGATTGGGGATGCTGATGTTTTTTCATCCGCAACTTGATGTTAATCAGGCGAGCGATCATCAAGTGTTAATTGGCATTATGATTGTGCAGTTTTCAGTGATGTCGTGGACCAGCTATGCCTTATTACAAAAGTCGGTGAGCCAACGTCTGTCGCCGAGTAATGTGCTGTTATTTATCTATGCATTAGGCATTGTGCTTATGGCGCCCTTCAGTGATTTTAGTCAGTTTGAAACCATGACATTCGATCAATGGTGGATAGTGCTATTTTGCGGCGCCAATACTTTGATAGCGTATGGTTGTTTTGGTCAAGCTTTACATTATTGGCCAACCGCACAAGTCAGTGCAATGTTGTCGTTAACGCCGGTATTGAGTTTTACCGCCACAGAAATAGTCGTCAGTTTAGGCTGGTGGAGCGGGGTATTTAGCAGTGCCAATATCGATGGCTTGTCATTTATGGGAATAGTGCTGATTGTGTGTGCAGTCTTTTTGGTGCAAATCGTTCCTATGTATCAAAAGCGCAAGCAGGCTAAAGCATTCAGGACGGTGCTGTAACATTTAGGTGCAATGGATTATCACTAGGGTCGCTTCGCTGCTAGGGCGGACTGCGTCCTGCTAGGGTCGCTTCGCTGCTAGGGCGGACTGCGTCCTGCTAGGGTCGCTTCGCTGCTAGGACGGACTACGTCCTGCTAGGGTCGCTTTGCTACTAGGGCGGACTACGTCCTGCTAGGGTCGCTTTGCTACTAGGGCGGACTGCGTCCTGCTAGGGTCGCTTCGCTGCTAGGACGGACTACGTCCTGCTAGAAATGATAACAAGCGCTCTAATATTCTAGAACCTAGCAGCGTAGCGCTCTAGAGTCTTTATTATTAAAAACTGAAAACAAAAATGGAGCCCTTAGGCTCCATTTTTTGTGTCATTCAGCTGAATGATTAACCGTTGTCACGTGGCTTACGTGGACGACGTTCAACACTTGCAGGACGATCGCCGGCTGGGCGGTCACCAGCAGGACGGTCACCACGTGGACGATCACCACGAGGACGGTCACTGCGAGGTTTACGTGGAGCACCACGGCCTGAGTCTGCAAATACTTCATCGCCAGCTTCACGGATGTTCAAAGGACGACCACATACACGCACCTTTCTTAGGTGAGCAAGGATGTCTTTTGGCATTCCGTCTGGTAAGTCAACTGTGGTCACTTGGTCGAATAATTGGATTTGACCAATGAAACGGCTATCGATGTTAGCTTCGTTAGCAATAGCACCAACAATGTTACCTACTCCAACGCCATTTTCACGACCCACATCGATAACATAACGGTTCATTTTAACGTCTGGGTTATCTTTTAGGGTGTCTGCACTACCAAAGCTGGTTGGTGCTGGACGGCTGCTACGATCGCCGCGTTCGCTACGTTCACGACGTGGACGGTCGCCACGATCGCTGTTACGGTCACCGCGGTCGCTACCACGATCACTGCGCTCGTCACGTGAATCACGTTGACGTTCAGTAATGGTTGGTAATTGTAATGGACGCTCTTGCTGTACTTGTTGTAACAATGCCGCTGCAAGTAAGTCTGTATCAACTTCAAGCTGTTGGCATAATTCAGCTACTGCGTTTTTCATGAAATCTAAGTCGCCATTGATGGTTTCTTGGATTTGCTCGCCTAAACGAGATAAACGACGCTCTGCAACTGATTCAGGGCTAGGCACTTTCATTGGCGAAATACGGCTGTTTGTAGCGCGTTCGATAGTGCGTAACATACGCATTTCACGGTTGGTTACAAACAAAATTGCCATACCAGTACGACCAGCACGACCTGTACGACCGATACGGTGTACATACGCTTCTGAATCATAAGGAATATCGTAGTTTACAACGTGGCCGATACGCTCAACGTCCAAACCACGTGCCGCAACGTCAGTCGCGATTAAAATGTCTAGCTTGCCGCGTTTTAGTTGATCAACAGCACGTTCACGTGCTTGCTGGTTCATGTCACCGTGTAGTGGTGATGATGCATAACCGCGTGCTTCTAATTTTTCTGCTAATTCAACACAGCTATTACGTGTACGTACGAAAATGATAATACCTTCAGTATTTTCAACTTCTAATACGCGAACTAACGCTTCAAGTTTGTTGTGTTGTGATACTTGCACATAACGTTGGTCAATAGACTCTACCGTTGTGTGGCTGGCAGCAATGCTGATGTTAATAGGGTCGTTCAAATGCTTAGCTGCTACACGCTTGATTTGCTCTGGCATAGTTGCCGAGAATAATGCAAGTTGGCTGTCAGCAGGCTTGTGCTCTAATACCCATTCGATATCGTCGATGAAGCCCATTTTTAACATTTCATCAGCTTCATCAAGCACTAATGCTTTTAATGAGTCTAATTTAAGTGTGCCACGACGCATGTGATCCATTACACGACCTGGTGTACCAACAATCACTTGTGGGCCACGCTTAAGGGCGTTTAACTGTTGTTGCATGCTTTGACCACCGTAAATCGGCAGTACGTGGAAGCCTTTCATGTGTTTTGCATAGCTACCAAAAGCTTCAGCAACCTGAACGGCTAGTTCACGAGTTGGAGCCAACACTAAAATCTGTGGAGCATTGATTTTCATGTCGATTTTGTTTAGTAAAGGCAGGGCAAAAGCACCTGTTTTACCGGTACCGGTTTGCGCTTGACCGATAATATCTTTACCAGCCATAAGCGGGTCGATACTAGCAGACTGAATTGGCGTTGGTTTTTCATAACCAAGCTCGTCAAGTGAACGCAACAAATACTCAGACAGGCCGAGTTCGCGGAAAGTTCTTTCATTGGATGACATTGAGTTGTAGCCTTGTGGATGCGCACGAAGTTCGGAAGCTCGTGCTAAAGTTTCACAGACAGAAAATCAACCCCGTGTCGATTTCCCGCGCCGATAAGGGGGCGTATTATAGCAGCAAGTATGCGATTTGACCACGTAAAAACTGAAAATAAACCTTAATTTGGCTATTAATAGTCAAGATTGGCCTGATTCTTGATTTATGGCACTTGCTAATCGATTGAAAAGTGAACACTTGTTGCGGTTTATGATATGTTTTATGGGATCACAGTCAATTTATCAATGCTTAACATCTGATACACGGTTTCGGCCACGGCAACAATAAAGTCGATATCAAGGGTGTCAGCCGTGTCATTTATGGTGTGGTATTGCACATGTGGTGGCACGCCAAAATACACCCATTTATAGCCTGCTTTGTGAAACGGATAATGATCTGAGGCTCGTAACCAATCTGTTTTATTTAACCGCCCGCTGAGTAAATTTCTGCGATGTGTACGAATGCACAATTGTGTTTGTTGCATTAATTGCTGTTGGACTTGTGAAAGTTGAGCGAGATTTTTTTCGCCTTCCATGTATATGGCTCGACGTCGGTCTGGGTGGCCAATCATGTCAAGATTAACGCTTAACTCCACTTCTATAGTGGGATCGTGTTTCAATAACTTCACTAACGCATCGCTGCCAAACAATCCGGGTTCTTCAGCATCGGTTGCGACCAACATCAAGTTAATATCATCTACAGGTGCATGTTGTTGCCAGCGTTGGGCTATTGCGAGCATACCCGCTACCCCTGAAGCGTTATCATCTGCACCCGGAAAAAACTCATCGCCTTTTTGGCCTAAATGATCGTAATGGGCAGTAATGATGCGCCAGCGACGTGATGGTATTTTTGCGGGAATGGTGGCGACTAAATTAGTGCCCGTCATGGTTGAGAATTGATAATCAAAAGTAAAAGGTATCGCAAACTCGGCTTGCCAAGGCTTAAGCCCAAGTTGATTAAAGCGTGCTATTAAAAATGTTTGCGCGGCTTTTGAGCCTGCGGTGGCCGTTTTGCGCCCTTGAAATTCGGCAGAGGTCAGCTGGATTATATCTTGGTTGATTTGTTGTTTTGCTTCAGGCCATGAAGAGATTAGCTCAGATGAACATTCGGGCAAGCTTGCGCTGCAGCCGCCTATAAAACTGGTCAATAACAGCAACCCTGCCACTCGATAACACATAAGAGATTGCAACATATTTGTATTCTCCTCTGGGTGATTAAGTGGCTAGGTTGCCGATTATGGCGTTACTTTTTCGCTTTGGCTTTTTTTGCACGCTGCTTATGAATAGCAAGCATTGGCTTTAAGAATCGAGCGGTATGCGACTCTGGGTGCTCGGCGACATCTTCAGGGCTGCCAGCCGCCAAAATCATACCGCCGCCAGCGCCGCCTTCTGGGCCTAGGTCGATAATCCAGTCTGCAGTTTTAATCACATCTAAATTATGCTCAATCACCACAACGGTATTGCCATGTGACTTTAAGCGATGCAATACATCTAACAATAGCTGAATGTCTGCAAAGTGAAGGCCTGTGGTCGGTTCATCTAATATGTACAAGGTTTTACCCGTGTCGCGTTTAGATAACTCTTTAGCCAGTTTAACCCGCTGCGCTTCACCGCCAGATAAGGTGGTCGCACTTTGTCCCAAGCGAATGTAAGACAAACCCACGTCGATTAAGGTTTGTAACTTACGTGCGATGGAGGGTATGGCATCAAAATAACTACGCGCATCTTCAACCGTCATTTGCAGCACTTCGTGAATGTTTTTACCTTTGTATTTCACTTCTAAGGTTTCGCGGTTATAGCGCTTTCCTTTACATGAATCACAAGGGACATACACGTCAGGTAAAAAGTGCATTTCCACTTTAATTAAGCCATCACCTTGGCAGGCTTCACAACGACCGCCTTTAACGTTAAACGAGAAACGTCCCACAAGGTAACCACGAGTGCGTGATTCTTGCGTGCCGGCAAATAACTCACGTATAGGTGTAAAAATGCCAGTATAAGTGGCAGGGTTTGAGCGTGGGGTGCGGCCGATAGGACTTTGGTCGATGTCGACAACCTTGTCACATTGCTCCATGCCTTTAATGCTTTTATACGGTGCGGGTTCATCGACCGTGGCGCCGTTGAGCATGCGATGGGCAATTTTAAAGAAGGTGTCGTTAATTAAGGTCGATTTACCTGAGCCTGATACGCCAGTAACACACGTAAATAGACCAATCGGAATGGTTAAGTCTACATCTCTTAAGTTGTTGCCTGAGGCACCAAATAGTTCAATGACTTTTTTAGGGTCGATTGGGGTGCGTTCGTCACTGATGTGAATTTGCTTTTTGCCGGAAATATATTGACCCGTCACTGACTCTTCACAGTTAAGAATGTCTTCCAATGTGCCGTCACAAATTACTTCGCCGCCATGCACGCCAGCACCAGGACCGATATCGATAACATGGTCAGCGAGGCGAATAGCATCTTCATCGTGTTCGACCACAATGACGGTATTGCCTAAATCTCGTAGGTGGATAAGGGTTTGCAGTAAGCGTTCGTTGTCGCGTTGATGTAAACCAATAGAAGGTTCATCTAATACGTACATCACGCCCACAAGCCCTGCACCAATTTGGCTGGCTAAGCGAATACGCTGAGCTTCTCCACCAGACAGAGTTTCGGCAGAACGTGACAAGCTTAAATAGTTAAGTCCGACATTGACTAAGAAGCCCAGGCGTTGACTGATTTCTTTTAAGATTTTTTCAGCAATTTGTGCGCGCTGGCCTTCAAATTCAACAGTATCAAAATACTCTTTAGTTTCGCCAATCGACCAGGTAGTTAATTGCGGTAAATTAAGTTCGCCAATAAATACATTGCGTGCTTCTTCACGAAGGCGTGATCCGCCACAGCTATTACAAGGCTGCATATTAATAAACTTAGACAACTCGTCGCGTACCGAATTGCTTTCGGTTTCACGGTAGCGGCGGTCCATGTTATTTAAAATGCCTTCAAATGGGTGGTTACGCACCACCACATCACCGCGATCGTTAATGTACTTAAAGGCAATATTCTGTTTGCCTGAGCCGTACAAGACAATCTTTTTCACTTTATCACTGAGTTCGGCAAACGGCTTTTCAACATCAAATTTGTAATGTTCTGCCAATGAACTGAGCATTTGGAAATAGTAAAAATTGCGTCTGTCCCAGCCTCTAACGGCACCGCCAGCTAATGATAATTCATCGTTGGTGATGACGCGGTCTGGGTCAAAAAATTGTTGTACGCCCAGGCCATCACAGGTTTGGCACGCACCAGCTGGATTGTTGAACGAGAAAATGCGTGGTTCAAGCTCGGCCATTGAATAGCCACAGTGCGGGCAAGCAAAGTTAGCCGAAAAGACTAACTCTTCGGTACTTGAGTCTTCCATGCTAGCGATTTTGGCTATGCCGCCAGAGAGTTCTAATGCGGTTTCGAACGACTCAGCTAAACGCTGTTTAATGTCATCACGCACTTTAAAGCGGTCAACAACCACTTCAATCGTGTGTTTTATGTGTAAATCTAAGGTTGGTGGATCGGTTAAGTCACACACTTCGCCGTCAATACGGGCGCGGATGTAGCCTTGGGCCGACAAACTTTCAAGCAGTTTAACGTGCTCACCTTTACGGTCGTTGACTACTGGCGCCAGTAACATTTGACGACTGTCTTGCGGCATGGCTAAGACTTTATCGACCATCTGGCTGACCGTTTGTGCCGACAAGGGTAAATTATGCGTTGGGCAGCGAGGCTCACCCACGCGGGCAAATAATAGGCGTAAATAATCGTAGATTTCGGTAATCGTGCCCACGGTAGAACGTGGATTATGCGAAGTCGATTTTTGCTCAATTGAAATCGCTGGGCTTAAGCCTTCGATATGATCGACATCGGGTTTTTCCATCATACTCAAGAACTGACGCGCATAAGCCGACAAGGATTCTACGTAACGACGCTGGCCTTCTGCATACAAGGTATCGAAGGCTAATGATGATTTTCCAGAACCAGATAATCCAGTAATAACAATAAGTTTGTCACGTGGAATTGTTAGATTGATGTTTTTTAGATTGTGGGTTCGGGCACCGCGTATTTCAATTTTATCCATCTATTCGCTCTATGACTGGTGTAAACAAAACGATGATCAGTATCGCATACATTACTAAGTGGCTGTTGATCAATTTTGTTATGAATGATGTTTTAAATACGCAGTAAACGAAGATTAAGATTAGTAAATGATGAACTAAATGAAGCATAGGTCGCAAACTACGATTTCCTTTTGAGCTAATTTATGGCGCTGTGATAATATGCGCAGCTAATCATTTTATTGAATCATTTTTCGAAGGGCAATTGCATGGCCAGTAATGGACTGTCGGGTATGGAAAAAAAGGTCGCTTTTTCGTTAGCCAGTGTGTTTGGTTTACGAATGATGGGGCTGTTTATGATCATGCCTGTCTTCGCCTTGTATGGTCAGCACCTAGAGGGCTTTTCACCGTTATGGGTGGGTATTGCTATTGGTGCTTATGGACTGACTCAGGCAGTGTTGCAAATTCCAATGGGGATTTTGTCAGACAAGTATGGCCGCAAACCGATTATTTTAGGCGGTTTGGTGTTATTTGCCATTGGTAGTTTGATTGCTGCCTCATCTGATCATATTTACGGTGTGGTATTTGGCCGCGCAGTACAAGGTATGGGCGCGATTGCCGCCGCCGTATTAGCCTTAGCCGCCGACTTAACCCGCGACGAACAACGCACGAAAGTCATGGCCGTGATTGGCATGTGTATCGGATTCTCGTTTGCGCTGTCGTTATTAGTTGGGCCAATTGTGGCGCAATATATGGGTTTAACGGGGTTGTTTTTTCTAACCGCCGTGTTGGCAGTATTAGGTATGTTAATCGTGCAGTTTTTTGTACCTAACCCAATTACTCAAGCGCCAAAAGGTGACACTGTTGCCACCCCAACTAAATTAAAACGTATGTTGCTAGACCCGCAGCTGTTTCGTTTAGACGCCGGTATTTTCATTCTGCATTTGGTATTAACCGCGGTGTTTGTTGCGTTACCGCTAGATTTAGTGGATGCCGGTTTGGTCAAAGAAAAACATTGGATGCTGTATTTCCCTGCATTTGTCGGCGCATTCTTTTTAATGGTGCCGTTAATCATCATTGGCGTTAAGCGTAACAACACTAAAACGATGTTCCAGTTATCATTAGTGATTATGATGCTTTCATTGGCCATTATGGGGGTTTTTGCTGATAACATTTGGATGTTAAGTGCGGCAATTGTGTTGTTTTTTACTGGCTTCAATTATCTAGAAGCCTCGTTACCGAGTTTAATTGCAAAATTTTGCCCTGTCGGTGAAAAAGGCTCAGCGATGGGCGTGTATTCAACTAGCCAATTTTTAGGTGCATTTTGTGGTGGTATGTTAGGCGGTGGTGCTTATCAATTAGTGGGTGCTTCTGGGGTGTTTTTTGTCGCATTAGGGCTGATGTTTGTGTGGCTGTTATTAACGATTGGTATGCAAAAACCGGTGTTATTAAAAAGCTATACCCTTGAAGCTAATATAAAAGATAAAAATGATGCTCAAATTATGGCCACCGAATTATCGCAATTGGCAGGTGTAGTTGAAGCCATTGTGGTGCTTGAAGAGAAGGTCGCTTATTTAAAGGCCGATGATAAATTCAATTTAAGCGAAGCCCGAGCTGTGTTAGGCTCTGTGCAACAGGTCGTGTAGATCATTTCGTTAGAATTCAGATAAAATAAATTCAGATAAAGTAAACAGATAAAAATCTCAGGAGATTTCGATGGCTAGTCGTGGTGTGAATAAAGTGATTTTGGTCGGTAACTTAGGTAAAGATCCTGAGGTTCGTTACATGCCAAACGGCAATGCCGTAGCCAACTTTACAATAGCGACAAGTGAGTCGTGGAAAGACCAACAAGGTCAAGTGCAAGAGCGCACTGAATGGCACAATATTGTTATGTACCGTCGTCTTGCTGAAATTGCGGGTGAGTATTTAAAGAAAGGCTCTAAGGTTTACCTAGAAGGTAAATTGCAGACCAGTAAGTGGCAAGACCAAGCAACCGGTCAAGACCGTTACAAAACCGAAATCAATGCGATGGAAATGCAAATGCTAGACGGTCGCAATGCGGGTGGCGATAACGCTGGTGGTCAAGGTCAGTACAATCAAAGCCAGGGTCAAGGTCAAAGTCAGTACAACCAAAACCCAAGCCAAGGTCAGCAAAGCATGGGTCAGCAGTCTCGTCCAGCTCCAGCTGCACCAGGCGCAGCACCTGCTCCACGTCCGCAGTATAACCAAGCTGCACCGGCTGGCAATACCAACACTTACCAGGGCCAGTCAAATGCGGGCCAACAAGGTGGATATCAGCAGCCAGCTCCAGCGCAACAAGCGCCTGCTTATGCGCCTAAGCCTGCAGCGGCTCCACAAGGTAACTTCCAACCACAAAATGCACCGGCTCAACGCCCAGCGCCACAGCCTGCACAAAACTTTACTCCAGATTTGGATGAAGGTTGGGATGACGATATTCCGTTCTAATTCACGATTTAGAGCAGCGAATTAACAAAAAGCCCTGACAGTCATGTCAGGGCTTTTTTGATCTCTCGTCGCTCAGCTCAAAGGGTGATGCTGTGGCTCTGTTAAGCGGTTAATGATTCCGCAGGGCCAAAGAATTCATAATGAATCTGGCTTGCTGGTACACCTAGGCTAGTGGCGATAGCTAAAGCGGCTTTCATAAACCCAACAGGGCCGAGTAAATAAAACTCAACATCGCGGTCTGCCGGTAATTGCGCTTCAATGATTGAGGCGTCAATAAACCCAGTGGCATGCGGTTGGCAATGCGCTTGTGGCTGGCTGTAAATGTATAGTGGTGTAATGTTGCTATTGGTAGCGGCAAGAGTATCTACATGGTGCTTAAAGGCGTGCACGTCGCTGTTAATCGCGGCATGAATAAAGCGAATATCACGGCCAGAACCTGCTGCTGTATTGAGCATGCTGATGGCGGGCGTAATACCGACGCCACCAGTGAGCAACACTAATGGTTTTGCATTTTTACGTAAGGTAAAGTCACCGCTTGGTGCGCGTAACTTCACTTTATCACCAAGTTGAATATTATTATGTAAATGGCTGGATACTATGCCATTTGGCTCTCGTTTCACGCTAATTCTGAGGTAATCTTTGCCTGCTGCATCAGACAAGCTGTAGTTACGTCGCATTGAAATACCATCAATGTCGTCAAACACGATGGTTAGAAATTGTCCCGCTTCAAAATCGGGTAAGCCTTGGTTATCAAAAGGCTGAAAGTAAAATGAGGTGATCAGTGAACTTTCATCTTCACGCTTCACTAAAATGAACTCACGCTCGCCGCGCCAGCTACCTTCTTTTTGCTCGTTGGCCGTGTAAATAGACTCTTCTGCAGCAATCAAGATATTGGCTAATTGGCCGTATGCTTTGGCCCATGCATCAATCACTTCATCTGTGGCGGCATCACCTAATACGGCTTTAATTGCTTGTAATAAGCAGCTGCCCACTGCGTCGTATTGCTCAGGTAAAATACCTAATGCAACATGTTTTTGTACAATTTTGCTCACAGCGTCGCTTAAGTTACCGAGTTCATCAATATTGGCGCCATAGGCAATTACTGCGTTCGCTAATGCTTTAGGCTGGGTGCCTTTACCTTGGTTAGTTTGATTAAAAAACGGCAGCACTTCAGGGTGCTGAGCAAACAATAAAGGATAAAAATGGCTAGTGATGTCATTAGCGTAAATTTGCAGTGCTGGCACTGTGGCTTTAATAATTTGTACGGTTGCAGTGTCTAACATTGATGAGTCCTTCTGGGATTAAATTGCGATAAACTTCAATTATTTATCTGCGATACTCTCGTATTACACATAACGTGCCAATATTTATCTAATTGTTTTATATACGGTAATATAGTTAAAGGTTAAATTGACCTAGATCATTAAGTGTGTCAAATTAACCTAAATTAGGTTAATTTGACTTGCTATGAATATTTCTCCTTTCATTGATATTGTAGAAGATTTAAATCGCGATCTGGCTAAATCGGAACGTTATTTACGACTTATTAAAGCGATTCAACGCGCTATTCCTTGTGATGCCGTGGCGTTATTAAAACTCAAGCAAGATTATTTGGTGCCAGTCGCGGTTGTTGGGCTCAAACAAGAAGCGCTTGCTCGGCAGTTTTCTATTTATCATCATCCGCGATTACAACAAATACTCGCCAGCCCACACATTACGCGTTTTGATGCCGACTCTAGCCTAGCCGATCCTTATGACGGCTTGGTGGACGACGGCAGTGAGCAGTTACACGTACATGACTGTATGGGTAGCACTATTTATGTTGATGGCAAAGTGTGGGGCGTACTCACCCTCGATGCGATGCAGGCGGGCAGTTTTGATGCACTTAATCCTACAGAAACCCGAGCGTATATTGCTGGGGTGGCCGCGGCGATTAAAACCAGCGAATATATTGAAGCACTTGAGGCCAAAATTGAGCAAAGTCATCAAGTTGCTCAGGCAACCCTTGGCCCCTCAACGATTATTGGTAAGAGTGCGGCTATAAACGCATTACAAGCCGACATCGATACTGTCGCCAGTAGTGATTTGTCGGTGTTGATTACCGGTGAAACCGGCGTGGGTAAAGAGTTAGTCGCGAAGAGTATTCACCAACAATCACGGCGTAATTTACAGCCTTTAGTGCAAATTAATTGCGCCGCATTACCTGAAAGCATTGTAGAAAGTGAATTGTTTGGTCATGTAAAAGGGGCGTTTTCTGGGGCGGTGAATGATCGCTGTGGCCGTTTTGAACTGGCCGATGGTGGCACGTTATTTTTAGATGAAGTGGGTGAGTTGCCGTTAGCCGTACAGGCTAAGTTATTGCGGGCGCTGCAAAATGGCGAGATCCAACGTGTTGGCAGCGACAAGATTATTGTGGTCGATGTTAGGATTGTTGCGGCAACCAATCGCCATTTACAGCAAGAAGTGAAAGAAGGACGTTTTAGGGCTGATTTGTATCATCGTTTGAGTGTTTATCCTTTGCCTGTGCCGCCCTTACGTGAACGCGGTAAAGACGCTATTTTACTGGCTGGATATTTCTTAGAAAAAAGTCAGCATCAATTGGGCGTCGCCAAACTGAGATTACAGCAAACGGCAATCGAACAGCTTATGCAATATGATTGGCCTGGAAATGTACGTGAGTTAGAGCATCTTTTGAGTCGGGCAGCATTAAGGGCAATAAGCGAGCAAGGTCGTCTTGCCAGCATTATTAGCATTAATTGTGCGCATCTTGGGATGGAGTTTGCTGCACATCAACCTGAAGTTACATCAGAGTTAGTTACAACGCACAGCGTTGATCATCCTTCATCAATTGCATTAGCAGATGCCGAAATTTACGGGCTACGCGATGCAACCGATGAGTATCAGCGCCAAATTATTCAAGCGATATTAGTTAAAGAACGCGGTAATTTGGCTGCGGTAGCCAGAACGTTAAAACTTGACCGAAGCAACCTCATTCGTACCATGCGCCGTTTGGATATAGACCCCAATGCAGGGTTTATGTTGGTATAAACCCGTGGGGGTATAGTGTTCAATACTGGGTATTTAGCCATAAATAATGAACGATTAACTCAGTGCACTTTTAATGGTGGTTTTTAAGTTTTGCATAAATGTTTTAAAGTGCGGCATAAAATCGATAAACAGCGGGTGTTTACGGTTTTGCATCATTAATGGGCCTAACAAACGTAAACCAACACTTAAGATAGTGGCTTCTGACTCCGGGAGTCCACTGCCTTTTTTAAGGTTCTCAACGAGTTTAAACAGATCTTCTCGGTCTTGGAATTCAAACTGTAATGGTTGAGCGGCTTCGTTATCTGGATTAATTTGCTCGACGGTAATTCGATATTGGTTTTCTTTGCTCATGGTGAATTCCTCAATAAGTTTATGGGTAAACAAGTTAACTTTTTAAAAATCGTTCAATTTTAGGTTTGATGGTTAATGATGTAATGACCATTAACGTTAAGCCTAAAGGCAGCGCGGCGAGTAGGGCATCAAGCCAGTGGCTAAACAGTGCAGAATAACTGTTAAAGCCAATATTATTAATCGAAGTCGATAAGGCCATTGCAGACTCCATCGTCAGTGCCATAAACAGCCCGACAATAATGTTGCGCTTTTTCTCGCTGGTATCAGGTAGCCACTTTTCAACAATTTGAGTTAACAAAGCCATTAAGATAAATCCCGCAGGCATCACGGTTACTGCTGCAAATAGGAATGATGTTAACCAATCATTGAAAAACATCTCGCTATATCCGATGTTGATATAGGTCATTAAACCAATGAGTGAACCGCCCATGATGGTCATCATCGCAAACATCACTAGCACTTTATAAATGATCGGGGTTTTCGTTGGGCCTACTTGGGTTAATGGCATAACGGGTTGTACATGCATTTTGTTTCTCAAGTGATTAAAATGGAAATGAATTAGGTTGATTTAGTCAACTATATTCAATATTGTTGATTATGTCAACTAGTTTGGTTGTTGTGTTGATATTTAAATCGATTGCTTATAGTTGGAGATATTTTTATGTGCTAATAGAAATTTTTTTCAATAAACTCTGGTCAATATCAATTGAATAAATTGACCATTTCTAAAGGATGAGTGTGATGCAAAAAAATGTTGTTAGTCATATTGCGTTGGTCGTTGCATTGGTTGCGGTCATCGCGGCTGGTGTGATGATTTTTGGTTCGTCGATGGGACTGTGGGACCCAATAACGGGCTTTATTGCGAGCCGTAAATATCACAATGTGCTCGGATATATAGTGGTGGCATTGGCGCTAATCAGTTTAGTCAGCGGTATGATGATTAAGACTGACAGCCCTATAGCCCGAGGCACTGCAAAGTCAGTAGTAGCATTATCGTTGGGGATTGCGATGTTGTCGCCCATGTTGAAGGGGCTTATTATCGAGCCGGTAAAGTACCCTCCTATTCATGATATTACGACAGATACTGATGCACCGCCGCAATTTATGTTTTTATCCGACAGCCGTATCGAAGCTAAAAATACTTTAGTTTATGGCGGGGCTGAAATTGCTGCGCAGCAGCTAAAAGCCTTTCCTTATATAAAGCCTATTATGTCGGAGTTAAGTACCGATGCGGCGTTTAAAAAAGCACTCAGTGTCGCCAACGAAATGGACTGGATTATTGTGGATCAACAACCGCAAACACTGCGTTTTGAAGCTACAGCGAGAACGCCATTTTTCAATTTTGCTGACGATATTGTTGTCGTTGTGACGAGTTCAGAGCAGGGTAGCCGCATTGATTTACGCAGTGTGTCACGTATCGGCATTGGCGATGCGGGTGTAAATGCAAAGCGTATTCAAGAGTTTAGCCATAAATTCACTGAATAATAGAGGTTTTTTGATGATAGATTAAAGTCGAATAATAAAAAATATACTGTCAAAAGGCTTTAAAAAGGACACTTATGTGTAAGTATTCTAATGTAAGCCTATATTTTTCAGGCAGTTGGTTATGACACAGGTTAGGCTATTTGAAGTCATATTGATTCTAGACATACAAGCAGTACCTTTTAGTGTTGTAAAAATGCATATAGCGCATTCTTCAGCGCGTTTATCAAGGCCTAATGCTATAGATTCCGGATCGGTTGAAAATAAGTCTAGCCACATTTTTATAATGTCATTGTCTGAATCTACTAATTTCTGAGTTGCTTCAGCCGGCATGGCTTCACTATCTAAGTCCGACTGGCATAATGTGATAAAGCAGCCCTTGTGTTCACTTGAATCGCACTGGCGTATCAAAATAGACATCATACAGTTCATCACTCTTTCACTCAAAGAGGTGTTTTCTTGCTTTAGGAGGCTGAAGTTATGTGCTTCTCTATTGCTAAGGTATAAATCAGTTGCTTTGATAAAAAGCTGCTCTTTATTACCAAAAGCACTGTAAAGGCTTTGTTTTTTGATACCCATTTGATCTGTGAGATCACTCATAGAAGTCCCTACGTATCCTTTCTGCCAAAATACCTTCATAGCAGAAACAAGAACTTTGTCTTCGTCAAACTCCTTTTTTCTTCCAGCAGCCATATAACCTCGTCAATAGTATATTATTGCTCTATTTCAATGTAGACACCTTCCTATTATATATCATTTTTAGGGGTAGTTAGTTGTGCCCTAAGTCAAATAATTAGAATTAGTGCAGCCTAAATAAGAGCACAATTATAAAATCAATCACTTTATTAGGTATGGTTTAATTATATGATAATTATTTAACGTCACCTCACACTCCCATATAGGTATATTTCACCATTAATAATAAAAGTCGACCTGTATCACTAATTGGGTATATAAAAACACTTAATTAATGACCAATCGGTCAAAAATGGGATATATTCATTATGTTGATAAAAGATGTTACATAAAAGGAGGTTTTACTGAATGTTTTACATTAGGTAAATATACTATTTAAGTTTAATTATTGTGAGTTTTCATTATTAATATAATGCTTTCTTATAGGGTGACTTTGTCTTTTTTTTATGAAGTGATGATAGTTAATTAAACTTTTCAAAAAATAATAATTATGAGAGGTGATAAATATGAACGCTTTAAAATCCATTGGGAAAAACATGCCGTTTTTTTTTCTAATAATATTCTTTAGTAGCTTTAACCCATCGTTTGCGAATCAAGATGTGAATCCAAGAGGCGATTTCGTCGGCTCCCAAAAATGTAAAACATGTCATCAAGATGTTTATAAAGAATGGCAGGGAACTCGTCATGCAAACGTGATGAGAAAGTTATATACAAAAGACAATAATTCCATCAGTGCGCCGTGGGGTACAGAAAAAGAGCCTAAAGTTATTACAACCAGTAATAAAGACCGAAAATTTACTTTGTTTATGAAAGGGAAAAAATATTGGGTCACCATTCATGATAAAAAAGATCCTAATCGTGAACTTTCTTATCAAGTCGATGCGGTTGGTTATACTTCTCAAACGATGTTTTTTTCCTATGCAGAAGAATCAGATTCTTTAATTGTTTTACCATTTAATTACTGGAATAATGAAGAAAAACAAGAGCGTTGGGGAAATGCTTTTGACTTATTTTGGTTTAACGATGATGGTTCTATCTCATCAGATGAGAAACTCGCTACATTCGAACAATTTCATAATTACGAAAACCGTTGTGCAGAATGCCATCTAACTGGGTTTAATGCTGAAACATGGACAGATGCAGGTAAGTTAGGGCGTTCAGCAGATAAAACTAATATTTGGACAACAACTGAATTTGCTATTGGGTGTGAAAAATGTCATGGCCCAGGGGGCGCACATGCCAAAAGTCGAGATAAAAAAGATATTGTAAACCCAGAAAACTTAGACAGTAAGACGGGAAGTGAAGAGTGCGATCAGTGTCATCAGTCTGGCCATGCTATTAATTATGACAATGGTTTTTGGAGCGAACTTCCGATTAAATTCGATGAAAAAAATCCTCTAGGCCAAGGTCAACATTATAATGTTGGCGATAAACTGGATGAGTTTTACGTTGATAATGTTCGTAAAAAATGGGCTGGTACGGATTATTTCCAACAAGGAAAGTCTTATACCATGCAAATAGAAAGTACCAAGCATTTTCAAAACGGTATGAATTGCAAAACCTGTCATGATCCACATACACAGAAAACCCGATTACCTGCTAATGATTTATGTCTAAGTTGTCATAATAAAGACAAAGGTACAGCTAAACATCAGGGGAATTCTCATATGCAAGCGGATGTTAACTGTGTTGATTGTCATATGCCATATGGCATGATTAGTTTTCTTCGCTCTACCCGCTATGATGGCAGACTGCATGTTTTCAAAGCAATTACTCCGACAGAATCATTAGCACAGTTTAATTATCTCAAACAATTTACACTTCCTGATGCAGATCCTGAAGCTAAATTGACTCAATCTTGGGGGAAAATAAACAAAGACTTCGGTTCTTGCTATGACAGTGTGAAGCATCCAAAAAATGTACACTACTGTACAGATTTTGATGTACTACCAAACGCTTGTTCTAGTTGCCATCAATCGGAATTCCCACAACCTGGTAAATTCGATGACACACAAGTAGAACGTTTACATAAAGCTGAAGCAAGATATCAGCAATTAACTGATCATATGAAAAAAGCTATGTAATTTATTTTATTAAAAATATTAAATTAATATTTTTAATATCTAATAATTTAACTCATTGTATTAATTAAATTACGTAACTCCCCCTACGTAGGGAGAGTTACGTCTATAGGAATAAATTATGAACTCTAAATTAAATACTATTGCTCTAGCAATAGCATTAAGCTGTATCTCTTCATCTTCTTTTGCTGCATATGAATTTGAAATTAACGATGATAATAAAATAACTTTTGGTGGTTATATTAAAGTTGATGCCCGTTATGTTGATGGTGATGTTGCCTATCAAGATAATTGGAAAGGTGGTGGTGTAGGGTTAGATGAAAATGCTTCTCAGTTTAAAATTTTCGCAAACGAAACACGTTTTAATACAAAGTATGAACACGGTGATGTCACAGGTTTTATTGAAATGGATTTATATGGTGGTTCAGGAAATGAAATCGTTTCAAACTCTTATAATCCTAGAGTTAGACATGCATATATAAGTTATAAAAATATTCTCGCAGGACAGACTTGGACAACATTCATGAATCCAAGTGCTATTGCTGAAACTGCTGATTTTGGTAGTACATTAATGGGGATTTCATTTGTTCGTCAAGGACAGATTAGATATACAAATGGAGGCTTCCAATTCTCCTTAGAAAATCCAGAAAGTTATGGTGGTGATACAGCCAATGATAATGTGCCAGATGTTATTGCTAAATATACTTTTCAAGGTGACTGGGGTAATGTTTCATTTTCTGCTCTTGGCCGTCAATTAAATACGTTAGAAGGAAATACAGAAACGACTATTGGTGGTGGTTTTGCGGGTAAAGTGAATACATTTGGTCACGATGATCTCCGTTTTCAATTCCACACCGGTGAACTGGGTCGTTATGTAGGAACTGCCGCAGTAAAAGATCTGGTAGGAGACGACGTTGAAGAGTCTACTGCTTATAATGTGGCATATCGTCATTTCTGGACTGACACGATGCGATCTACTTTCATATATGGTTATATCAAAGGTGATAATAGCGATACTGAAATTAGTCAGTGGGCTGTTAACTTGTTTGAAAATTTAACACCAGAACTTTCAGTTGGTTTTGAAGTGGGAAATTACGAGTTGGAACATGAAGATAAAAACTCATTTTATGGACAATTTTCAATGATATATGCCATTTAACCTTTACTAATTATGTACTAAAAGTCATCACAATGATGTTATGACTTTTTTCTGACCTGCGTTACAGCACTTCTAGCGACATCATCAACCACTTATCTGGTAGTAAAATGTGAAGCTTGTTAATTCATTGACGAACGAATTCATTGCGAAATAAAGACATACCAATAACAGCCAAGACCATAGCATCCATGGGGAGTTTTCGGCATCTTAATATTGTAATGCCGTTGGAGTCTAGACAAGATTGAATAATATCGGGGTCAATGAAATCAGAAAAGCATGAGAATTCGGTCAAGCGGTTTAATTGAAGAGCGATCAAGTGCTTCTGAAAGTTCCATAAAAAATCCGATAATGAAGATTACCAGATTTTGGCAGGCTGAAAGATAGGTAAATAGAGCGATATATTTTTTTAATTTCATTTCTTAACTGATCGACATTAAGCACCTAGGTGCTCTTTTTTATGGCTAAAAATCCTGCCTTTAAGAGAGCTGCAACAGATGACATTTGTCATGGCGTATTGCTGACAAAGCACACTACTGCTCGATGAGCGTTTTGCTGATAATAAATCCATACCAACAAGGAGGCTTTATCATGCAACATAAATCATTGGATCAGCAGTTAATTGAATACCGTCAGCAAAGAGCGTTGGCTATGCCGTTATCTGGCATGATTGTCTGGAGTATTTTATTTGCTTTAAGCTTTATTCTACCCGCCTCACAAATGGTGATGGCTATTTTTATTGGCACGGGCTCAATTGTGTATTTAGCCATGGGAGTCTCTAAGCTAACGGGAGAAGGCTTTGGGTTTAAGAAGGCGGCTAATCGTAATTGGTTTGAAAACGTATTTCTGGCTGCGGTGGGGATGTGCTTTTTAACCTTTGGCATTAGCATTCCATTTTTTATGGAAAATTATCTCGCACTCCCTTTTGTATTAGCGATTCAGATGGGATTAATGTGGTTAGTTCATGGCGTGATTGCCGCGCAAAAGGTTGCTATTGTGCACGCTATTGTTCGCACTATTGCCTGCGTTGTTGCCTTTCAATTATGGCCAGAATTAAGCTTTCAAATCCAACCGTTAATCGTGGTGTTATGTTATGGATTTTCCATACCCGTCATGCAGTTTCATTGGCGCCAACAGCAAGAATTAACCGTGAGTGTTTAACGCTATAAATCACAGTATAAAAAAAGCCACAGCACAGAGCTGTGGCTTCACTGATACTAGCAAATCAGTTAATTCAATATTGCCTAGTTCTTTTTAGCGTATTTTGCGGCTTCTTCACCAGCTAAGCGACCGAAGGTGATGATGTCTGAAATGGCATTACCCCCTAAGCGGTTAGCGCCATGAACACCACCGGTTACTTCACCCGCACCGTATAAACCAGGGATAACCTGTTTTTTAGCATCCATGACTTCTGCTTTAGTATCGATCATCACGCCACCCATGGTGTGGTGTACGCCTGGGGTGATTTCGATAGCGTAGTAGTTACCTTCGTTTAGTGCACGTGGTAAGTCTGCACGTTCAAAATCAGTGTCTTTACCGCTGGTGACTAAACTATTGTAGCGGGCGACAGTTTCAGTTAATGCTTTACCGTCAATACCTTCCATTTTACCTAATTTAACTAAGCTGTCTGCAGAGGGTGCAACACCTAAACCGACATATTGGTTAATTTTAGACAGAGACTTACGTACAGAGTCATCAAAAATCAAATAAGCTGTTTTGCCTGTTTGTTCTAAGATGGCTGCTGAGGCTTTATCGCGAGTGGTGATTTCGTTGACGAAACGCTTACCTTCACGGTTAACCAAAATTGCACCATTACCACGTACTGCTTCGGTGATCATCACGCCACCTTTAACAGACAGTGTTGGATGCGCCTGGATATATTGCATGTCTTTTAATGCGCCACCGGCATTTTCAGCGACATCTAAACCATCACCTACGGCACCAGGCTGGTTAGTAGAAATAAAGCCTTTTAATGAAGGATCTAACTTAGCAACACGCTCATTGTTTTTAGCGAAACCACCGGTTGCTAAAATAACCGCGTCAGCTTTAACCCAGTAGTAACCTTTATACATCCCTTTAACGAGGATACCTTTTACACTGCCGTTATCATCTTTAAGCACTTCAATGCCGCGAGTATTCATGCGTAAGTCAATATTACGTTTAACCGCATTATCGTAAAGCACTTGTACCACATGAGCACCAACACCCGCACCACCGGTTGGACGGTGTGAACGGTTAACTGATGCGCCGCCCATCATGCCAACGTCGGTTAAATCGGCGCCCATTTTGGTCATCCAATCAACAGAGTCTTTAGAATGTGAGCTTAAGATCTTAACTAAAGCAGGGTCGTTTATGTCTTGACCACCTTTCATGGTGTCTTTGTACATAGTGTCAGGGCTATCAGTAATATTTTTGGCTTTTTGTTGGTCAGTCCAGGCTGCATTCATGCCGCCGGCTGCTAATTTAGCATTACCACCAATCACGGGTTCTTTTTCAATCAAAATCACTTTAGCGCCGCTGTCATGTGCTGCAACCGCAGCAGAGAAACCAGCACCACCAGAACCGACAATCACCACATCAACAGTATCTCGCGGAGCACTTGCTAGTGCAGCTTGACGCTCTGCTTTGTCTTTGGCGAGTTCTGCAATAGTTGGTTCATCACGTTGCCATTTTTTAGCATATGGCATGTTAAAGTCGAAGCTGTGGCAAGAGTCGCAGTAAACCATCGATTTTTCGTGAGCGCTGTGACATGAAGTACAAGCCACTTCGCCAGGAAAGTGAGAGGCGTGTGCATTGTAGTGTTCATGTTTTGTGGTTTCTGCCACTTCGGCTAATGTGCCGTGGCACGATACACATTGCGCATTTTCATAAGTTAAGCTGTCATTTGAGAGTTCACCATCTGCTGTATGACAGCTATCACATTCTTGGTTTTGCACATGGAAGTCGGCTAAGTTGTCAGCGGCTACGGCATTACCCATTAGGCCTGCGGTACCCATTAACGTGGCTAGACAGACTGCAATTTTCATCTTTTTCATGTTGATTCCCCCTTCTATGCCTTAACGGTGATAAGCCAATTAATGATAGAAGTCTTATTTTTGTTTTATCAATGCAGAAGTGATCATCACTCCACGCTACAAATACGGCTAAATGTGGGTCGAATAGATTATCCCGACCTGATTATTTATTTGCTCATACTCAGTTTTATCCATGATCGTGAAACCAGCAATGAGATAGGTGATTATGTAGAGATAAATGACTGCTTAATCACAAGCCCTAAAACTCACTATGCAAACATGCATAGCTACAAAGAGGTATATGCAATTTTGCATAGCGGATGTTGAGCGAGATCACATTGAGTGGAATACGGATGAATTTAGACTAAGCGCGTTTATTACATAATGATTTACTCATATGCGGAATGCTGCACAGTTTCATTTAGGGTAAATCGATAATATGAACGCATGAGATTGATATTGCTGTGCCTTATTTGTATTACTCTGCCAGTGCTGGCGCAAGACAGCATTGTTTTTGGCGTGCACTCAAATACAGCGCCGTTAGAGTGGCGCAATAATGGCGTCGATCAAGGCTTTAATGTTGAGCTGATGAACCGAATTGGTCAGCTAACCAGTACGCGAATTATTGTTCGGCGCAAAAGTTTTCAGCAACTGCTAAACGATGTGCAAAACCCCAACAGCGACATTGATGTGATTGCGGTGGTGAGCCCGATAAATATGGACCGTCAGTTAGCGCAATCAGACCCTATTTATGCCACTCATGCCAAAGCTTACACCTTACAAGGTAAAGCGCTAATCAATAACTGGGCAGATTTAGCAGGTAAGCGTGTCGCCATTAAAAAAGGCGCTTTTGTTGATGTATTTTTGTCTGACAAACTGCAAAAATTTGATCGGGTTGATGTTGATCTTTATGAAACCGGCTTTCAATTACTGATTAAAAATCAGGTCGACGTGGTGATTGCCGAAAGCTTTGTTGCTCGGCGTCTACAGCCCTTGTATCCGTCGGTGCGCAGCTCTAGTGATGCATTAATTTACGGCGCGTTCAATTTTGTCGCCAATGCCACTAAAGCCAAGCAGATGAAGCAAATTAACGATGCATTAAGGCAATTAAAGCTGTCGGGTGAATATGATTTACTGGTTAATAAATGGTTTGGCACCGGCCGCGAAAAAGTCGATTTAACCTTTACCGAAAAGCGCCTATTCGCACTGGCGATTGTGGTGGCTATTATTTCTGCCGCTGGGTTGGTCTATACCGGATTTATTAGTGCGAGCTTACGCCGTCACGCGAAAGCGTTAAATGCCCAATTGATGCAACGTAAACTGATTGAAGCCGAGATATCCGAACTGTCGCAACAGTTTCAATCTGTGCTCGATGGTATCCCTAATGGGGTGACCATTGTTAATCAAGACTTACAGCATTTATGGAGTAACGATAACAATATTCATTTGTTAGATTCAGATGGGTTTTACTACATAGACAATGATTCATTTGTGCTTAAAACCGCAGTGCTTAATGTGTTATCCAGTCAAAAATCACTTATTGCTGATATGCGCTACCAACAACAATTTTGGCAATTACAAATTCACCCCATAGCTCAAGACCAGGTGGTTATTTTGCTTGAGGAGTCAACCGAGCAACACAGGTTACGTCAAGCAAACGAAGAAGCCAGTCGCTTAGCCTCACTTGGTGAGTTATCTGCAGGGATTGCCCATGAAATCAATAACCCCACCGGACTAATCGTCCATGCCGTGTCGTTATTTAGTGCGGCAATGAAAGACTTAGCGCCTGCGGCTAGCCATTATCAAAAACAAAATCCTTTTTGGCTTATTGCTGGGCTTAATCCCGACGTCGCCATCAACGAGTTGCAATACAGTTGCGGTGCCATTGAAGAGGGTGCTAAACGTATTAGCCGAATCGTCAATGATTTAAAACGTTATGCCATGCCGCATATAGCCGATGAATATACCCGCGTGTGTTTAAATGATGTTGTTCAAGTCGCGCAGCGGTTAACGGCAAATCAAACTAAAACGCATCAAGTTAGTATCATATTATCTGAGCTTTCACCTTGTATTAACGGTGATGCTCAGCAACTGCATCAAGTATTAATTAACCTTATTCAAAATGCCTGTAACGCCTGCACTGCTCAACAAGCTGAGATAGTCATAGAAACCAGCGTACAAGACGATAAGGCAATGTTAAGTATTGTCGATAATGGCTGCGGCATGAATAGCGCAACATTAAAAAGAATTACCGAACCTTTTTTTACTACCAGACGCAACGAAGGTGGCAGTGGGCTAGGGTTGTCGGTATGCAGTAAAATTATTAAAGAGCACCAAGGCGAAATGCAAATATTATCAACGGTAGGCCAAGGTACTCGGATTTGCTTAACGTTTGCTTTAGCGCATTAAACTAGGATTTAACCAATGAAGTTAGCTCGAAATATTCTGTTAATCGACGATGAAGCCGCATGGTTACGTACACTGGCCGTGACATTAAACCGCCTGGTTCCCGAGGCTGTTATTGACACCTGTATTGACAGTCGTCAGGTTCAAAGTCGCTTGCAGGTGGGTGACTATGCACTGGTATTGGTCGACCTTACGATGCCGTTTCACTCAGGTGAAGACATTTTAGCGATGATCCGCAGTGACTTTCCTAATACTCGGGTCATTATTGTTACTGGGGTAAATGAAGTGGATACTGCAGTACGGTGTATTAAAAATGGCGCTTATGACTATTTTATTAAAACAGATAATGTCGACGACCTCGCACGGACGGTGCGACGAGCACTTGAAGTGGTTGGGCTTGAGCGTAACTATTTATACATTAAAGAGAGGTTTTTAAGTCGCACCTTAGATAACCCACAAGCATTTAATAATATTTTAACCTGTGAGCCGTTGTTATTAGATCAATTTCGCTACCTTGAAGCGGTATCGTGTAGCCCTGAACCGCTGTTAATCTCTGGTGCGAGCGGTACCGGTAAGAGTGAGTTCGCAAAGTCTTGCCATGCGCTTTATAGCCCAAATGAACCTTTTATCTGCATTAATCTTGCGGGCATTAGCAGTGAATACTTTGAACAAAAAATGTGTGGCCAGTTGTATCATCACCATAATGGTGAACTTGAAGCGGTTGCAGGTCTATTGCATCAAGTCGGCAGCGGCGTACTTTATCTTAACGAAATTGGCGCACTGCCACTTGATGCACAAGTGAAATTATTAGCCCTGCTTGAAAACAAACAATATTATCCTTTAGGCAGTGACACCGCATACCCAGTAAAATGTAAATTCGTGGTATCGACTCAAGATGATTTACTTAAGCTTCATCACGCTGGCGAGTTTAGAAGCGATCTTTTATATAGATTGCGCGCGCATAAAATTAAATTACCGCCACTGGTTGAGCGTCAGTTAGATATCTCGATGTTGATCAATCATTTTATCACCCTAGCCGCAACTGAAATGAATTTACCCGCACCCATACAACCCGCAGAATTGGCCTCTCAGTTAGCAAGTTATGATTTTCCCGGTAATTTACATGAGCTGAAGGGAATGGTATTTGATGCCGTAAGCAGAAGTGACGGTATAGCCCTTAATACCAGTCCGTTTATGGAGGCTATAAATGAACATAAGTCATTAATAGCTGCGCCAGCGGATAGAATTATCTTCCCGAAGTCATTGCCGACCATCGCCCAAATGAACCAAGCATTACTCGATGAAGCCATGAGTCGCACCGCCAATAATCAAACCGCCGCAGCGCAAATCCTGGGGATCAGCCAAAGTGCTTTGAGCCGGCGACTAAAAGGGCATTAAGTGTAAGTTGGTTTAGTGGCTAAAACACACCTAGTTAGGTGTGTTTTTTATCTTTGCTTTCCATCTTAACCCCTCCTTAACCAGCTCATCAGTACACTTGTTCCATTATTGTGTCATACACATGTTTTGGAGAGGCGGTCGATGATAGTAAAACCTGCGGTACGTAATGTCATGCTTGCGCTGATGGTGTCGACCCTTTTGGGTTGCAGCAGCGTTGACTATGCCAGTTATAGTGACCAAGCGAGTAAAACTGAGGCCGATGTTAGCCAACGTTTATTGGCGCAGTTATTGGCTGAATCAAAGGCTGATGATACCTCTACATCCTCAGTCGTTGCAGTGGCGAATTTGACCGATCTGGTCAATGTGCCTGAATTACAGCGTTTTATCACGGCAGCACTGCAAAATAATCCCAGTTTGCAACAAAGCGTTGTGGCGTTAAATATGGCGTATGCCCAGCACGGTATTACCTCTGCAAGCCGTTTACCATCGGTAGATGCGGGCTTTAGCGGCTCAAAAACAGAAGACAGTGACGACAGCTACACCACTGACATTACCGTCAGTTGGGAACTGGATTTATGGCAAAAAATCGCCGACAGCAGTCATGCTGCGCTAAAAGACATTGCCAGTTCACAAGCCAGTTTACAAAGTGCCAAAGATTTAGTGGTTGCCAATGTGATGCGCAGTTGGTTAGACATTAGCCTACAGCAACAATTAGTGGCGATTGAAACGCAACGTTTAGCGGTACTCGAAAACAACCAGGCATTGATTATGGCGCGCTATCGGGTGGGCTTAGGCAGTTTAGAAGACCTTGATAACGCCAATACCAGCGCAGCTAGCACTCGTGCAACATTGGTGAGCTACCAGGAGCAACTTGCGCAAAGTAAACGGGATTTAACTTTATTAACCGGGCAGTGGACTGGCAAGGATTTAGCGGCAGATGTTGCAATGAAATTTCCGGCAGTGATCAATCCAATTAGTGTACTTGGTGAGCAAAATCTTGGCCGCCGCCCAGACATTAAAACGGCATTTTATAATATTGAAGCAGAATCATTACGCACCGACGCTGCTTATAAAGCGATGTTACCGTCGATCAGTTTATCTGCCAGCTTAACCGACATGGCAGAGTCGCCAAGTGATGCATTACTCACCGGCCCGCTATGGAGTGTGCTTGGGCAGTTATCTGCACCGTTATTTCAAGGTGGAAAATTGAAATCGCAAGCCGAATTGGCTCGCTTAACCACGGAGCAGCGTTACTGGGTTTATCAAGACACCTTACTCAACGCCGTAAACGAAGTTGAAAACACCGTTGGTCAAGAGTATTCCCTTGCCAAACAACAACAATATTTAACCGAGGCACAAATGAGTGCTCAGCGTAGTTTTGTGAGTTACGAAGAAAAGTATCGTCAGGGTTTGGTTGATATTTTTGACCTACTCACAGTGCAGCAGCAAACCTATGATATTGAATCGCAGCTTGCCACCACTATTTATAACCGTCTTGTTAACCGCATTGATTTAGGCCTGGCATTAGGTCTAGGGGTATCCGCATGAAACTTAACCGTATGAACGTTATTGTCACTGTTTTATCTGTGGGCAGCATTTTTGCAGCATTAGGTTATACCGCCTCTAAAATGCCGCCAGGGCCTAATCAAAAAGCACCCACAGCGGAAACTCCGGCTAAGCCCCTTGAAAAAAGTGCACCAGCAACGCTATTACCTCAAGTAGGTGTGGTGGTCGTTAATGGCCAGGAATACCAGGCAGAAGTGATAGGTTTTGGTGAAGCAAGACCACGCTTTGAGCTCACCTTAAGTGCTGAAGTGAACGGTAAGGTGATTGAGCTAAATCGTCAATTTGAATCAGGCCAGGTGATCAAAAAAGGCACAGTACTGGGCCAAATCAATGACACCAGTTATCAGCAAGCATTAACTCAAGCGCAAACCGACGTAGCGCAAGCTGAACTCGATTTATTAGAAGAGCAACGCCAAGGCGAGCAAGCTAAGGCGGAGTGGTTGCGCTCAGGTTTATCTGGCGAGCCAGCATCACCGCTGGTATTGCGTACCCCGCAATTAACCCAGGCCAAAGCCGCATTGGATAATGCCAAACTTGGGCTCAAAAAAGCCCAACAAGATGTGGCTTATACCCAAATTACCGCCCCATTTGATGCGCTGATTATTAGCCGTGATATTCAACCTGGCAGTTATGTGCAAACGGGCACCCAACTTGGCACCTTATACAGTGTGGCTGAAGTTGAAATCAACGTCCCTTTGTCTGAGCAACAATGGAAAAATTTACCTGCATTTGATAACGACCAGTTAGCCAAAACCCCCTGGAGTGTGACGTTACAAAGCACCGATGGCCTAAATCAATGGCAAGGTTATATTGAGCGGGTAGAGCAGCATTTAACCCAAACGAGTCGTCAACGTTCATTAGTGGTGGTGGTCGACAACCCGCTGGCACAGCAAACTGATTTGTATCCAGGTACCTTTGTTAAAGCGCAGATAAACGGCAAGTTTTTAGAGAATTTATGGCAATTACCTTCATCGGCTATTTCGCAACAAGGCGACATTTGGTTTGTTGACGAACATAGCCTACTCGCTAAGTCAGCTGTCACGATTGCCTTTGAAAAAGCCGGTTTCGTATACGTGATGCCTTTAACCACGAAACAGGGTATGCCAGCCACAATGCAAATTGTAAAACGCCCGTTAAGTCACTTTAAAGTCGGCACCAAAGTGCTTGCTAAGGAAGAGGTATAGTCATGTCTGTTCCTCAATCAACACACACAGGGGCAATTGCCTGGTTTGCCAGAAATTCAGTGGCCGCTAACTTATTACTTATTAGCATGATTATCGTGGGTTTGTTCTCGCTTAATAGCCTGCGTAAAGAGGCTTTTCCGAGTTTAGAGCCAGATAGTGTCACCGTGTCTGTTACCTACGACAGTGGCGATCCGGTATTAGCCGAAGAAGGTATCGCAATCAAAATTGAAGATGCCCTAGAAACCGTACCAGGCATTAAGCGCATCACCTCAACCTCTAATGCCAATGGCAGTAGTGTGATGATTGAGAAAACCAGCTCGTATGATTTAGACACCTTACTCACCGACATTAAAACCAATGTCGACGCGATTTATAGCTTTCCAAGCGAAGCTGAAAACCCCGTTATTGATAAAATGCGCATGCAAGACCATGCCTTGTGGATTGAGATTTATGGCGATGCTGACCGCGCAACATTGCAGGCATTAGCCGAGCAATTAAAGTCAGATTTACTCAGCCAGGATGCGATTCATGACCTTGAGATTAAAGCCAAAGCTGAACCCATGATTTCGATTGAAGTTGATGAAGCTAAGTTACAAGCCTATGGGTTAACGCTTGCCACAGTGGCCAGCGCGATTAATGCCGAATCGGCGACATCAATTTCGACCAGCTTATACAACGACGATAAAACCGTGCGTTTAAAAGTGTCAGATCAGGCATATCAACAACAAGACTTTATGGCTTTACCAATCATTACAAACAGCCAGGGTTCGTTAATTACCTTAGGCGATATCGCCACGGTAAAAGACGGTTTTGCCGACGACACCTTTGTGTTGTCGCGTTATAACAATGCCAACTCGAGCGCGATTCAGATTGTTATGGATGAGAGCGGCGACATCGTTGATATTGTTGAGCAAGCTAAACAGGTGGTTGAAAAGTGGCGTAACTCGAGTGCATTACCCGAGAATGTCAGTATTGCCTCGTGGTATGACAAAAGCACCATGATTACCGAACGTTTAAGTTTACTGGTGAAAAATGCCCTAAGCGGTATTGCGTTAGTGTTTATTATTTTGGCGTTATTTTTAAACCTTCGCGTAGCATTTTGGGTGGCAGCAGGTTTGCCGTTTGTGTTCTTTGGCACCTTGTTTTTCATGACCAACAATTTTGCCGGCTTAACCCTGAACGAAATGACCACCTTTGGTTTTATTATGGCTCTGGGGATCGTGGTGGATGACGCAGTCGTGGTCGGTGAGAGCGTGTATAGCACCAGACAAAAATACGGCGACAACATCGATAACACCATTAAAGGTACGTTAAAAGTCGCGACGCCAACTATTTTTGGTGTGTTAACCACTGTGGTGGCGTTTGTGGCATTAGCCAATGTGGAAGGGCGTTTAGGGCAGATTTATGCCCAGTTTGGTACGGTAGTGGCGATTTGTTTAATGTTATCGCTGGTGGAGTCTAAGTTTATTCTGCCGTCACATTTAGCTCATATCGATACTAAAAAACGTGCCAAAAAATCATGGTTTAACCATCTTCAACATGCAGCAGACAGCAGTTTAAAGTGGTTTAGCCGAGTGATTTACCAGCCATTAATTGAGTTTGCCCTGCGTTTTCGCTATGCCGTCCTAATGGTGTTTATCGCGATGTTTATTATGGTGGCCGGCATGCCGATAACTGGCAGTGTGAGAGTGGCGTTCTTCCCTGATATTACCGGTGATACTGCCGTGGCTGATTTTTCAATGCAAAATGATGCCAGTTTTGGTCAAACCTATAAAAATTTAACCACCTTAGAACGCGCGGCAAAAGATGTTGATGCACAGCTTTCAGCGCAATCATCTACCGAATCGAGTGATAGTGAGGTTAAGGACAGTTATTTAACAAGCCTACATGTGTTGGCCAGCAGCAGTAGCTCTGGCCAGGTGCAAGTTGAGTTAGCCCCTAATAGCCCATATACGCTAAAAGCATTTACCCTTAAATGGACTGAGGCCGTTGGCCAAATGGAAGGAGTCAAAAAGCTTAAAGTATTAGCGAAAAAAGAAATGCTCGATAACTTTAAAGTTGAGATTAAGGCCAGCGATACCGAATCAGTTTTTGCTGCCGGCCAAGCGTTAAAAGCGGCAATTGAAACCATGGACGGCGTCAGTGGTATTGATAACAACCTAGACCTGGGTGAGCCACAATATCGTTTTGAATTAACTGCACAAGGTCGCGCCCTAGGATTTGATACCGAAAGCTTATCGGCTCAAATACTGCAGTCGTTTGGCGGTGGTGTCGTTCAGCGTTTTCAACGTGGTAAAGACGAGGTTAAAGTCCGTGTTCGTTATCCTGATGAAGACCGCCAAACCATCGGTGATATCAAGCTTGCTAATGTGCGTACCAGCGACGGAACCATAGTGCCATTAAGCAATGTGGCAACAATCATTAATGATTATCAACCCTCGAATATTACCCGAATAGACAGCCAACGCGCCGTGTATATCAGTGCGGTGTTAGACAAAGATAAAATTGCTTCTAATGAGTTAGTGAGTCAATTAAAGCAGTCGTTAGTCCCGCAGCTTGAAGTGCAATATCCAGGGGTAAGCTTTAACTTTGCCGGAGAAGCAGAACAACAGGCAGAAACCACGAGCTCTATTGAGTCTATGTTTGTGCTCGCGTTAATCGCTATCTATGCTTTGCTGGCCGTGCCGCTTAGGTCATATGTGCAACCTGTTATTATCATGACCGCGATTCCATTTGGTATTGTCGGGGCGATTTTAGGTCATTGGTGGAACGACTTAACCATCAGTATTTTATCGTTAAATGGTATATTGGCGCTCAGTGGTGTGGTGGTCAACGACAGCCTATTATTGGTGTCGCGCTTTAATGAATTGATTAAAGAAGAAGGCTTGTCGATACACGATGCCATTGTTGAGTCATGCACCGGACGACTTCGTGCCGTGTTGCTAACATCGGTGACCACGTTTGCGGGGTTAGCACCATTATTAGGTGAAACCTCATTGCAAGCGCAGTTCCTCATTCCTGCGGCAGCGGCGCTGGGTTATGGTATTTTGTTTGCCACAGTGATCACCTTGATTTTAACCCCGTCACTGCTGTTGATTCAGTGTGAAACAAAAGACTTTATTACTCGTATAATGAATAAGTTACGCCCTAATAATGACGAAACTGCGCCTGCATAACACTAAGGAGCCCGCTTGATGACAACGGATAAGTTGCAATTGTTACTGGTCGAAGACGATCTTGACCTCGCTACAGCGGTTATTGAGTATTTTGAGCTAGAAGACATTTTGTGTGATCACAGTGCAAATGGCCTGGCAGGACTTCATTTAATTCAACAGAATCATTATGACGCGGTGATTCTGGATTTAAATTTACCCAAAATGAATGGTTTGCAAGTGTGTGAGTCATTACGCGCTCAAGGTATTGATGTTCCGGTATTAATGCTAACGGCGCGTGACACGCTAGACGATAAACTCAACGGTTTTGCCAATGGTACAGATGATTACTTAGTGAAACCCTTTGCCATGGAAGAGCTCATTGTCAGAGTTAAGGTATTAGCCCGTCGGCGCAGTGGCCAGGTGCAGCGTTTAGCGCTGGCCGATTTAACCGTTGATGTACAGCAAAAACAGGCTTTTCGTAACAATATCGAATTAAAACTGTCGCCGACCGCATTGAAAATTTTAACTGTGCTCATGCGAGCCAGCCCGAACCCTGTGTCGCGGGAAAAATTAATGCAAACGGTATGGGGCGATGAACAGCCCGACAGTAACAGCTTAAAAGTACATGTTTTTAATTTGCGTAAGCAAGTCGATGCCGAGCATGAACACAAGTTATTGCACACCATCAGCGGTTATGGTTTTGCGATAAAGGAAAGCCATTCATAATGAAAATTATCCCAAGCATTCGGCTTTATATATTATTGGCAATGTTGATTACGGGTATCAGTACCATTTTGATTTTGTCTGCATTAAGCCTGCACTATTTTATCTCGGGCATGGATGCGTCTTTGCGAGTATCAATGTATGCCCAAGGCCAGCAGCAAAATGTATCAGACGCAAAGCCCTATCAGTTTGAATCATTTACAGTCGCCAGTCGTTGGCAAGATCTACCCGAAAAAGTGCGCCAAATTATGCTTGAGCCACCAACAGAATTAAATGTACTGAATAAGGCTATTGTCGGCGGTAACTTAATAACCCCACCAGATGCCGGTTATTTTGTAATGAAAGTTCAACACGATAATGAAATACGTTTTGTGTCAACGGTATTTGAACGCAGTAAAATAGGTGCCTTTAAGCGAAATGGTCCGCCGTATTTTTTAATCATTTTGCTAACGGCAATATTAGGCATTATTGCCTTTGCTGTAGTGCTGATTTTGGTGATGCGCCGTGTTACGTTGCCAATAGAAAGGCTCAAAAATTGGGCCAAAGGCCTCAATACTCAGCAGCTTGAGTTGTCTACGCCTGACTTTCACTACAGCGAGCTTAATACCTTAGCCTCCATCATTAAAACCAGTTTAAGCACAGTGCAAGACAGCTTAGCGCGCGAGCAACAGTTTTTAAGTTATGCCAGCCATGAGTTGCGCACGCCTATAGCGGTTATTCGTACCAATACCGAGCTACTGCAAAAATTAATAAGCAAAGGCGCGAGTGCTGAAAAACAAGCACTGGTCGTTGAGCGGATTGAACGTGCTGGCATCACAATGACAGATTTAACTGAAACGTTATTGTGGCTAAATCGGCGTGAAGGTAAAAGCTTACCGCTAAATGAGGTTCACCTAGGGCTACTGATCCGCCAATTAGTGCAAGATTTAACGTATTTAACCCATGGCAAAAATATTGAAATTCACATCAATACAGATGAGTCAGCGCAACAACTCCCAAGCACGTTATGCCGGATTATCATGACCAATCTTATTCGTAATGCGTTTCAACATACGTTAGAAGGATCGGTCACCATTGAGCAGTCAGCTGCATCGGTGAGCATTGTCAATCAGTGTGAATCGCACGCCAACAGCAGTGAAGATTTAGGCTTTGGTTTAGGGCTTGAGCTCACCACGCGTTTGATCACTCAATATGATTGGCCATATCAAAACATTGAAACCAATCGGGGCCGTAAAGTGTCCGTTGATTTTTGTCATAAAAGTGGCCGTTATTAAGTTGGTCGCCACTTGTTTTACAGCATGATTTCCTAAAGCCACTTCAGTGGCTTTTTTATTGTCTCTATGCGGAGGACGAGTACATCGGATTATATGATTTTTTATTATAATGTGATGATAATTAAATTATCATCAAGTGTTAACTTAATTCGATTGTGCTGTGAAACAATCGGTCTATAATGAGGGGTATCTTGACGCCGTACTAGGTTATGGGATCGCCGCAATGAAATACCGCACACATCTATTTTCTCTCCGTATCGGACACGCGCTCCGAGAATCACTAAAAGACAATCCCTACAGTGTTACTGCATTGTCTAAAGATTTATTAGCTGGCCTTACCGTCGGCATTATTGCTATCCCCTTAGCAATGGCGCTGGCGATCGCTATTGGCGTGGCACCGCAGTACGGCTTATATACCGCCATTATTGCCGGGTTTGTTATTCCGCTCACCGGTGGCTCGCGTTATAGCGTGTCTGGGCCGACAGCCGCATTTGTGGTGATCCTCTATCCCATTGTGCATCAATATGGCTTGTCTGGATTATTGCTTGCCAGCATTTTGTCAGGGTTGATGTTAATCGTTATGGCGTTATTTCGCTTAGGACGCTTTATTCAATATATTCCGGAGTCAGTCACGTTAGGTTTTACTGGTGGTATAGCGGTGGTTATCGCGGTATTGCAAGTTAAAGACTTCTTTGGTTTAAACATTACTGACATGCCAGAGAGCTTTGTGGGTAAAGTTGCCACGTTAATACAAGAAATTCCTGGGTTTTCCGGGCCGACGATGCTGGTGGGGATAAGCACCTTAGTGGTGTTTATTTTGTGGCCTAAACTCAAGATAAACATACCCGCTCATTTGCCCGCAGTGGTGGCGGCGAGTGTGGTGGCTTTGATGTTAAACCTGTTAGGGTTTCATGTGTCGACGATAGGCTCAACCTTCAGTTTTACCTTAGCCGACGGCTCTATCGGTGCCGGTATACCGTCAATGCTGCCCGATTTTGAGTGGCCTTGGCTGCGGGCACAAATGGGCGAAACGCCGCTGGTATTCACTTGGCAACTGGTCAGTGACTTATTGTCTGCCGCATTTGCCATTGCCATGTTAGGGGCCATTGAATCGTTACTGTGCGCTGTGGTGCTAGATGGTATGTCAGGTAAAAAGCACAGTGCCAATAGTGAGTTATTAGGCCAGGGTATCGGCAATATTATTGCCCCATTTTTTGGCGGGATTACGGCCACTGCAGCGATAGCTCGGTCGGCAGCCAATTATAAATCCGGTGCAGTGAGCCCCATTGCCGCAATGATCCACGCGCTGGTGGTATTGGTATCTTTATTATCCTTGAGTACCATTTTGGCGTATATCCCAATGGCGGGGATGTCTGCATTGCTTATCATGGTGGCGTGGAACATGAGCGAAGCGCCCAAGATTATTCACTTAATCAAAAAAGCCCCTGCCAGTGAAGTGCTGGTATTAATGGTGTGTTTATTATTGACCATCTTTTTCGACATGGTGATAGCGATCAGCGCTGGGATTATTTTGGCATCGTTATTGTTTATGAAACAAGTGGCCGACATGACCAAGGTACAAGACATTAGCGAGCAGAAAAAGCATGTTCATGTAGAACTACCGCCGCGCTGGAAAGTATTTAAAATCAACGGACCATTATTTTTTGCCGCTGCTGATGGGGTATTTGGTGAGTTGGTACATTTAAGTGCTGAACAAGATGGTGTGGTGTTGTATTTTGACGGGGTGTCTATTTTAGATTCGGGTGGCGTAGCGGCGTTATACAAATATATCGCTAAATGTAAGCACGATAATACCCGGGTACTGTTAGCTGATTTTCAATTTCAGCCGCTTAAAACCTTGGCAAAAGCCGGCTTTAAACCCGATGGCGTACATTGTGTGACGTATTCAACACTCACCGATGCACTCGATGATGTAGTGAAAACTTAACAGCTAAGTAAAATTACAGGAGCCGTTATAACGATCCACAGCGCAGAAGTGCTATCTATTGAATAGATTTAGTTACTTGGCAGGTTTAGCTACTTCAATATAATGCCATGAATCAGCAATATGCAGCCTTGCTGAAGTGACACGTTTATTGCGCTCTACATTAATGTGGTTAGTTTGTTCTGACCACAGTTCTTGTAGCGCAGTCATTTTTAGGTAAAACCCATCCATTTCTGCAGTTATCGGGGTTTCTTGATACACCCACAAATACTTACCTTCTAACTCGGTGCCAACATAAGTCAGCGTGAGCGGTTGCTGTTGTTGGTCTTGCATCGAAAAAGTCGAAATAGCGTAATAAGCAAAGGCATCACGACCAACCGGATCGCTGATCAAATCCGTGTTTTTATCGATCACTTGCTGGGCGGCATGCTCAGCATCGTGTAAATAAAATCGATGTTGAATTTCTAGCATGCCACTGCGCTGATTGAATACAATACTGGTGTAAGCTTCTTTTTGCTGGTGGGCAAGAGCTTCTCCTGTAAAGAAACCCAAACTCACAATACTGATTAATAGTAAGGTTAATTGACGTATCACTTCTTTTTCACCTTAATCTCGGGTTCTTTAAGCGCTTCTTTGTTGTCATGCATAATATCGCGATACTGATTGCCCTTACGCTCTTCTTCTTTAAAGGCTTCGATACGTGAAGGGATAATTTGGCGTGGATAATAGTTATTTTCAATATCGACATCGGCCGTTTCACCGCGGCGATCGACCACCGCCGACACTAAAATATCGTCTTTGTCGGTCACAATGAGTTTACTGACTTCAAAGGGAGAGCGGCGCCAAATTTCAGCAGGTAAAACCAATGATTCTGTGTTGCCATTCTCAAACGTTAGCTCGAGTAAAATGGGCATCACGAGGCCGCCGAGATTAGCAAAGTTAAAGACGTAATAGTTTTTATCTTCTTTAATGGCTCGAGCGAGTACTTGTTGTTCCCATTCGTCGAGTTCGGCGTGTTTTTTGTTGTACTTGTTGCGTTCTTTATTGGTGACGCTAAATTGATCATTTTGGTCATGATAATCAAGATTATCTGAGTTCAGTTCAACCCAGCTTTTTTGACCACTTTGTTGATTACGTTCTACCGAATAAGGCATGGGTTTACCTTGATAATCTTTGCGGCGGCGCTCAAAATCAATGTCTGGATTGTTGCTGTCTAAGCGCAGTTTATAAATGCGGTCTAACGAAATATCAACATGATCGGTGCTGTAAAACCAACCTCGGAAGAACCAATCTAAATCAACCCCAGAGGCTTCTTCCATGGTACGGAAAAAGTCGCTTGGTGTTGGGCGTTTGTTCATCCAACGCTGGCTGTATTCTTGAAAGGCGAAATCAAATAATTCACGGCCTAATATCACTTCACGCAAAATATTGAGCGCAACAGCAGGTTTAATATAGGCATTGGGGCCAAGCTGCAACACACTGTCTGACTGCGTCATAATCGGCACTTGCACGTTAGACTTCATGTATTCAATTACATCACTTGGCTCACGTCCCCAAGACAGTTTAGGGTCCCATTCGCGAGTCGCAATACCGTCTAAAAAGCTGTTGATGCCTTCATCCATCCAGGTCCATTGGCGCTCGTCTGAATTCACAATCATCGGGAAATAGTTATGACCGACTTCGTGGATCACCACGCCGATTAAGAATTGTTTTTCCGACAAGGTATAAGTACGGCTGTCATCGTCGTGCCAAATGGTACGAGGACCATTAAAACTGATCATTGGGTATTCCATGCCGCCGACAGGACCATTAACGCTAATGGCTGCAGGGTAGGGATAGTCGAAGGTAAAGCGCGAATAGACCTTAAGGGTGTGAATAACTGACGCTGTTGAATAGCGCTGCCACAGTTCGCCACCTTCTTTTGGGTAAAACGACATTGCCATTACGTGCGGATTATTACTGTCTTTTTGCTGATAACCTTGAGCGTCCCATATAAATTTACGCGATGATGCCCAAGCAAAGTCGCGGACATTGTCGGCTGTAAAGTGCCAGGTTTTACTGCCTGTAGCTGCGCTCGACTCATTGGCGAGTGCTTCATCTGCCGATACTATAAACACTGGCTTTTCAGCGGTTTTAGCTTTTTCTAAACGTTTAAGTTGCTCTGAAGACAACACTTTTTTGCTATTTTGTAATACGCCTGTGGCTGTGACGATATGGTCACTCGGCACGGTCATACTCACATCGTAATTACCAAACTCGAGAGTAAATTCACCGCTGCCTAAAAACTCTTTGTTGTGCCACGCTTCGTAATCTGAATAACTGGCTACTCGCGGAAACCACTGTGCTAACAAGAAAATGTCGTTGCCACCTTTGCGGTCATCGTCAGGAAAGTGTTCATAACCCGAACGAGCCCCAACAGCGTCTTCTTCTAAAATATTGTAGCCGTAGTTAATGCGCAATTGAGTTGATTGGTTTTGACGTAATGCCGTGGGTAAGTCGACTCGCATTTGAGCACCGACGATGGTGTACTTGAGCGGTTTTTTGTTGGCGTCGGTCACTGCAGCAATCTGATAGCCCAAGTTGTTATCGGCTAAAAACTGTTGGCGTCGTAAGTCTTGCAGGCTGATTTTTGCAAATGCATTATCACCATAAGTGTTGGTGGCACTTACGCTACCATCAACCCCATAAAAAGCACTGCTTCGCTCTGCAATTGAATCTGATTTAAAGCGGTTTTGCTCTAGCTCTAACCATAGATATTTAAGCGTATACGGAGAGTTATTGTGATAAGTAATCACTTGCTCACCTTCAATACGACGCTTTTCTTCATCTAATGTGACATTAATTTTGTAGTCAACTTGCTGTTGCCAATACTCTTTACCTGGTTCGCCTGCTGCATTGCGGTAATCATTTGGGGTAGGGAGGCTTTCTTCAAGTTGGCGAAATTTATCGACAAAGTGGCCCTTACTTTGGACGATTTCTGAAGCCGAACTGGTAAACATTGCTGAACTGGTCAGTGCCAAGACTAGCAGTTGACGATACACGCGCATAAACACTCCTTTGACGCCAGCGAGCCAGTGCCAATATTGCCAAAATGATGATTTATTGTATTTTTTGTGGCCAGAGTGTAACTAAGTTGAAGTGAATATACAGAGAAATAATGTTACGAAAGTTTGCACTTTTAAAGCGGATTTTTGTGTGCCCAATAAACAGGGAGTATCACTGATTTATGGCAGGTAGAAATTTTCGTAAGCGCTTATGTCGCGCTTTATTCGCTGTAGTGCCAGGTAAGATTTTGTATTTGTTAATTATTTCTTGATACTCACCATTTGCTTTTAGCATTTCAATGCCGTTAGCAAAAAGGGTCGCATTGGCCTGGTTTTGCTGACTAAAGCCCACATGTAACGGTACTGGCTGGCCAATGGTGCCAGCATAGCGCAAGTGTTGACTTAAGTTTAATTGACTTGCGGTGTACTCAATGACATTTTTGTTGTCGACAATAACCGAGTGTCGACCCTTTACTAATCGAATAATATTCATCGCTAACGGATCGTTACCCGAGGCAAAGTAGGTATTTGGATGAGCGTTTAGCCAGGCATCAAGTTCAACGCCATAGTCGTAGCCACTGACTGCCGCTGCTTGTGAAGTTTGGTTCAGATCGGCAATGGTTTTAAACGACTCGTCTTTACCAATAAGGGTATAAAAGTCATTGCTGTTATAGCCGATAATAACATTCGCGTCGATGAGTTGATTGTTGGCAATGGCACTAGGCGTTAATGCCAGTACCGCATCAATATTGTGACGTTGCAGCTCAATAAGGGCACGTTTATAAGGAATAGTCACAAATACAGTTGTTTGTCCTTGAATTTCAAAGGCGCGTTTTGTTAGCTCAACAACATAACCCGTTTCATTTTCACAGATATAAGGGCACCAAATATCCGACGCAATACGGATTGGCGTTGCATGGGCGTGAATACTGATTAACGACAGTAGTATCAACAGGTACTTAAACAACTATTGTGCTCCATGATTTGAACGGGCGGATATAGTAATTGTTTACTTATTATAGGCAATACCTTTTTGATTAAAAAAGAAACTACTTTAGTTTCCCCTAACATTCTAGCTCGCTTTGTGAACAATCACCGCTGAGCAATAACAGGCTTTTAATGCTGATTACTTTTTGATAACAATAAATCGAGATAATATTTTATGGCAACAGTAAACAGAGAATTTACCCATGTGCATGTTGAGCAACCCGGCACACCTAGTGTGATGACCATGGCTCAATCAACATTAGCCATACCTGCTGAAGGCCAGGTGACGATTAAGGTGTATGCCGCAGGTGTCAATGGCCCTGATATTAAGCAACGTGTTGGCGCTTATCCACCGCCAGCAGGTGCTAGCCCCATTATTGGTTTAGAGGTCGCGGGTGAAATCGTTGCGGTGGCAGGCAATGTGACGCAATGGCAAGTGGGCGACAAAGTGTGTGCGTTAGTGCCGGGTGGCGGCTATGCCGAGTTAGTGAATACATACGCAGCACATTGTTTACCTATTCCGACGGGTTACAGTTATGTGCAGGCAGCTGCATTACCAGAAACCTTTTTTACTGTGTGGGGTAACTTGTTTATTCGCGGCGGACTTAAAGCGGGTGAAACGGTATTGATCCACGGCGGTTCTGGCGGTATCGGTACTACTGCAATTCAAATGGCAAGTCGTTTAGGCGCAAAAGTCTTTGCAACTTCTGGCAGCGATGAAAAATGCCAATACTGTTTAGATCAAGGTGCCAGTTTGGCGATAAACTACAACGAAGAGCAATTTGTTGAACCTATTTTAGCGGCTACCCAAGGTGTCGGCGTGAATGTGATTATGGACATTGCCGGTGGCGACTTTATCAATGAAAACCTCAAAGCCATTGCGACAGACGGCCGTATGGTGTCAGTTGCCATGCAACGTGGCCCACAGGCGACTGTAGATATTTTTCGTATTATGGCTAAACGAGTGGTGTGGACAGGGTCGACATTACGCCCGCAAAGCGTAGAAAATAAAGCACAAATTGCCCAGGGCTTAGCAGAACATGTATGGCCGTTATTAAACGCCGGCAAAATGAACATTCCAATCGACAGTGTATTTCCGTTTTCGCAGGTAGTAAAAGCACATGAGTTAATGGAGTCGGGTAAGCATAAAGGTAAGATAGTATTAGATTTATTGGCGTAAATTTACGTATCTCAATTTGGCCAGGTCGTAATATCTTAGGGCAAGTGCTGAATTGAGATGAATAAAAGCGTGATAAAGATAATGCGATACTGACAAGGTTTTTTAGATAAAAAACTTGAAGGCTGTTTGATTTCAGCTATTGTCCTGTTATCGATGTTTATTAAGAGGGTCTAATGCAGCCCACAACGTCACATTGTAGTGAGTCAGTTGAGCAAAATTCAATTGGGGTTGTGAACTAACGGTAGCAATTCAATCGTATCGTTAGGTAGCTTAAAGACCATTTTTTTAGTAATGGTAATGGTCTTTATCTGGGCAAATTTTTCCAATATTGGCATTTTTATGCGGTTGCGCGAAAAATTCATCGTTTTAGGCATTGATTCTCAGAAATATTCTGTTTAAATACCCACGTAAATACAGAAGAGATAATCGTGGTGCAGAATGAGGGTGTTTTAACTCATTACCTTGCATCATTTTGAGTATATGTGTTGATTTAAGGGCGTTAGCATATATGTATAACACAGCAAAAAAACAACTTTGGTTTGGTGAATTAAGAACATCGAAAGGTAATACTGTCGTGGTTCATGATAATCAACTACCACAAGCGTCACCTGGGCGCGTTTATATGTTTCATACTACGCGCAATACGATTGTTGAATTCGTAGAAGACATCGTTAAAGTTAACTTACACGACTTAGATGACGAACAAGCGAAAGCCGCTATGGCTGAGTTTGGGGATGCTTGGAAAGCTGCACGTGCTGAGTTTATGTTAAAGCACCAATCACGGATAGACTTGTCAAAAGTGCCAGATACGGCACCACCTCGCAAAGCCAAACCTGTGGTTGAGCCAGATGAAGTTGTAGATTCAGATGATGATCTTCCAGATTTTGATGACTCTGATGACGACGATAGTGATGATTTTGATGACATGGGCGACAATGTAGACGATTAATCGCGTGGATAATATGCTGTTATTGATAGCAGCATATTATGTAGTAGTGATTTATCAGCTTGCGATACCCACTGATGAAAACGGCATAAAGAATGTTAATTCTTTATGCCGTTT